>NZ_JAPCIV010000007.1:0-136343 GCF_027707585.1 Aeromonas sp. QDB39
TTGATATCAAAAATTGTTTTTGATGCTCGATGCTGTGAGTGCCCACACAGATTGCTTGATTCAAATTGTTAAAGAGCGACGCAGCTTTTGGCTGCTGCGGGAGTGGCATTCTACTCAACCGCCTTCTCGAGTCAAGCCTTATTTGCAAAGGCTTTTCGAGGTTACCGACCCGATTGTTTGCGTTGCCGCTTGCCGTGTCGATGGGGCGCATTATAGAGAGATTGATCACGCTGGCAAGGGGGTGAATGCAATAAAATTGCAAAAAAGCGCACTTTTTTAGTTATTCATATCCAAGCACAGCTTTTGTACAGACTTACCCACAGATAACGAGTAAAACAGGGAGATCCGAGTCTTCGTTTACCCTGTTTTCCATCCCCCCGCTTGAGCCAGCGCTCACGTTGACTTCCTATATATGCATCACTTCAGCCAACCCGGCTTCTTTTACCCAACGCGAGATCAGCTCGGCAGCCGGCCAGTCACGGCAACCAGAGACATTCTGGCCGGCCCAGAGCGGCGAACACCCAGTGTCTCCCCGCTGTTCGGCTGCACTGCGCAGCGGTGCCAGCGCGCCACTGGCATGAGGAAACCCAGGCACATCTTCAGACAGCGGGCCCAGCTCTCGCATCAGGCGATTGACGATGCCGCGGGCCGGGCGACCACTGAACAGGTTGGTCAGCGCCGTGTGTCGCCCTGCTGGCGAGAGCAGTGCCGCCCGGTGCAGGGCCGAGGTGGTCGCTTCATGGCAACAGAGAAAAGCGGTGCCCATCTGCACGGCGCTGGCGCCCAACTCCAATGCGGCGCGAATGCCGCGGCCATCGACAATGCCGCCGGCGGCGATGACCGGCAGCCTCACCGCCTCGACTATCTGTGGCAACAAACTAAAGGTGCCCTGCTGCAGACTGAGATCGTCCTCGAGGAAATGGCCGCGATGGCCGCCGGCCTCCAGCCCCTGGGCGATGATGGCATCGGCGCCATGGTCGGCGAGCCAGCGGGCTTCAGCGACCGTGGTGGCGCTGGCAAATACCTTGGCCCCGCTGGCCTTCACCCTGGCCAGCAACTCGGGCTCGGGCAGTCCGAAATGAAAACTGACCACGGCCGGTGTGAACTCGGCCACCATGGCGGCATGCTCGGCATTGAAGGGGGCCCGACTGGGGGCCGCCGTGCCGGCAGCATCACGCACGCCGTATTCGTCATAGTAAGGCGCCAGCCGCTGCAACCAGCGGGCCTGGACGGCGGGATCCGGCGCCTCCTGCCGGTGACAGAAGAAGTTGATGTTAAATGGCCCCTCAGCGCTCGCCGCCAGCCGGGTCAGCTCTTCGCGCAAGGTAGCGAGGCTCAGCATGGCCGCAGGCAATGAGCCCAGCGCGCCGGCCCGAGTCACAGCCAGTGCCAGCGCGCTGTCCTGCACACCGGCCATGGGGGCCTGAATGATGGGGTAGCGCAACCCCAGTTCGGCAAACAGCGTCATGATGTCGCCTCTCGCTGCTCCGTAGAGACACCTCCGACCTGGCTGCGCGCCAGGGCGATGGCCCCATCGATGGCCGCCCGGGCCTGCGGGCTGTTCTGCCAGCAGGTCGAGCCCAGCATGCTGGCCACCAATTGCACGATATGGCCGGTATCGGCCTCGGCCAATTGCACCAGATTGTGGTAACCAAGCTGTTCAAGCCGCCCGATGACGGTGGGCCCCACCCCTTTCACGCCGAGCAGCAGCGCCCGCTCCTCGCCCGAAAATCCTTGCTTGCTCTTCATTGATCAGACTCCTTTCCCATACCCTCATTGCACATCAGGCCCGCGAGGGGCCTGATGAAGATAAGCGGTCAACGTACGCTGCGCAGCAGGAAGTCCGGCTGACCGCAGGAGCGCAACTCGCGCTTTTGCATCTCGTCGGAACAGGTGACGGCTGCCGTCCCCTCCTTGTTGATGCAGATATAGACCTCCCGCAGGAAGCGGCCACCGTCGGCACAGGCCACCGTGATGTTGTCCGGGGCCAGCCAGTCGTTGGCACTGGCCAGATCCGCCTTGAGCTGGAAACGGCTCTTGCGCAGCGGCTCGGCGGGAGACTGATAGGCAGCCGGGATCTTCACTTTCTGGCGCAGGTCGCTGGCCAGCTGATGAAAGCCGCGCTGGCTCAAGCCGGAGCAAGTACCGTGCTTCTCCCACTCATGGCGATAGAGAAAACGGCTGGGATAGAGCCCGGCAAACTGCTGCTCCATCGCCGGATCCAGCCGCTCGCGGGTACAGCTGCTCGGGTAGCCGCGCTGATACTGGGGCCAGAGCCCGTGCAGCACGAATCCCAACTGGCGGGAACATTGGTCCCGGTCGGCCGGCTTGATGGCGCAATGCTCCGGTGACCAGGAGAGCGCCATGGCGTAATAGTCAAATTCACCAGCCTCCCCTTTGGCCTGCACGGCGGAGGAGAACCAGGGGGCCAGCAGCATGCCGAGCAGCACAACAATCTTCTTCATCTTGGGTATCCAGGGTTATACACATAATGTCGAGCGGGCCGTTTTGCCCTCGAGAACGGCCATGCTCCCATATTTTGCCCAGAGGGAACACCCTGCCGGGGCGCCGGCCCATGTCGGGGTCAGACCAGTAAAGGGTTTCCCCTCCCGGCACCGAGGCGTAAGCTGACTCTCCGGCGGGCCCGCACGTCCGGCCTGCTTCCCGTCCGCTTTCCTCTTCAACAGGATGTAACATGATCCGCAAGAATCCCTCCGGCCATCTGCCGGTCATCGACGAGTCAGCCTATATCGACAAGACAGCCATCATCTGTGGCAAGGTGATCATCAAGGAGAACGTGTTTGTCGGCCCCTATGCGGTGATCCGCGCCGACGAGGTGGATGCCAGCGGCGACATGGAGCCCATCGTCATCGGCGCCAACTCCAACATTCAGGACGGGGTCGTCATCCACTCCAAGTCCGGCGCTGCGGTCACCATCGGCGAGTACACCTCCATCGCCCACCGCAGCATAGTCCACGGCCCGTGCGAAGTGGGTAACCGGGTGTTCATCGGCTTCAACAGCGTGCTGTTCAACTGCCACATCGGTGACGGCGCCGTGGTGCGCCACAACTCGGTGGTGGACGGCTGCGATCTGCCGCCGGAGTTCTACGTCCCCTCCACCACCCGCATCAACCAGCAGAGCGATCTGGACCATATCCCGCGGGTGTCGGTGGATGCCGCCGAGTTCTCCGAGGATGTGGCCCACACCAACATCGATCTGGTCAAGGGGTACAAGGCGCTCTCCAACGAGTTCTGAGTCCCGCGGTTGCCAGGATCCACAACGGGCGCCGAGGCGCCCGTTGTCATGACTGTAAAGAGGGTGAAAAGGGAGCGTAAAAGCCGTTGAGCTAGCGGTCCGCCTGGCGTTTGATGGACCATCTTCCCTGAATGGAGTCATCCCCATGTCACGTTACCCCCTCGCGCTCACTCTGCTGCTTGCCAGCCTGTCGGCCCAGGCCTGCGAGCTACCACCTTCCCCAGCCGGTCGTCCCGATGCGCGCCCGCCGGCGTTGCCCGCCCCCCTCTATCACGCCAGCAAGCTGGGCCAGGATCCTCAGGCCACGGCCCAGGCGCTGTTCAAGAACATTCCGCCGGCCGAAGCCGACAAACGCTATGAGGTGGTAGTAAGCGTCCGCGAGCTGCCGCCCCAGCCCATTAGGATCCAACCTGCCGCCGCCCCACTCAAGGGGCAGTAAGGCTCACCGCTGGACCGGCCATGAAAAGGGCGCCGCAGCGCCCTTGTCGAGATCATGACTCGAATTCCTTAACGTGCCCGCACGCAGGCGACGCCGTGAGCCTCTTGTGGCAGATCCGTGATGAGCTCGCCGCTGCCCGGATCGAGCAGGGGAGCCTCCCCGTCGTCGTTGGGGGCATCACTGCTCCAGAGCCGGCTGTAGAGCGGCCAGCCCTGCTCCGTCAGCAGCTTCATCTCCTCACCGACTTGATGATAGGCGGCAAACAGTGCCGTCAGCTCCCTGGCCGCCGGCAGGCGCCAATCATCGTGGCCACGTGCCACCAGCTGCTGGCAGTAGTCGCGAGCCCGTTCCTGGCTCATCACCACATAGTCGTGGGGGAAGGGGTTGTAATCCCCATCTTCATCCCTGGCGCTGCCGTCGTAGGCCAGCGCCAGCCGGTCCGCTTCCGCGCGAGTCAGGGGGCAGACGAAGATCAACTCGCCCGCCGCCAGTTCGGGATGACGGCAGCCCTGGTTGAAGTCAGGCTGGGCATCCACCACCTGCACCGCCACTTCCAGCATCCGCTCACTCGTGCTCACCTGCACCCGGGCAGGCCCCACCGCCAGAGCGTGGAGCACCCCATCGCCGTCGACGCTGACCCGCTCCGGCGTCATGCTGCGCCACTGCATTGGGCCCTGCGCCGGACTGAGCATGCCATCGCTGAGCCGCAGTCCGGCCTGCAGAGCCAGCGCCTGGCCCACTTCCAGCCGGGGCGCTGCCGGCGTCACCTGCAGATCGATCACGATGGCAGGCACCGGCGCCTCGTCAGCCACCCCGCTCAATCCGAGTTCGGCGACCGTGGCCGGGGTGCGCCTCGGCTCGGCAGACACGCTGCGCAGGAACTCGCCGATGGCATCCAGCTCGTCGTTGGAGAGACCGAGCGCATGCAGGTGATCGGAGGCTTGCGGGAAGAAGGGATCGTACTGCGCCACCCCGGTCGGGAAGCCCACCCCGCTGCTCCACTTGGTCACCCCGAAGTTGTACATGGCCACCACCCCCTGCACGGAACTGCCGATGCGCTGCGCCAGGATGGGGAAGACCCCGTTGTGCATATAAGGTGCGGTAAACGCCACGTCCCGCAGGCTGGGGGTCTTGAAGCGCCCCATGTCTGCCTTTTGGCGGGTGTGCAGGAAGCGGCCGCGGTCTTCCAGATTGCGGCCATAGTAGGCCAGCCCCACGCTCTCGAACCGGTACTGGCTCAGCAGCGGCCCGGAGTGGCAGTTCATGCAGCGGCCATCGGTGCGATAGAGGTGCATCCCCCACAGCGCCTTGTCGCTCAGGGCCTGCCCGTCGCCTTGGACGAAGCGCTCGAAGTCGCTGTCGCGGCTGATGATGGTGCGCTCGAAGGTGGCGATCGCCTTGGCAATCCGCTCCAGGCTGATCCCCTCGTCACCGAACGCCGTGGCAAAGGCCGCCGGGTAGTCGTGGCTGGCTTGCAGACGCGCCAGCAGTTCGTCGTGATCCAGCGCCATCTCCACCGGGTTCTGGATGGGGTGCAAAGACTGCTCCTCAAGGGAGCCGACCCGGCCATCCCAGAACTGGCTGCTGCTAAAGGCACTGTTGATAATCGAGGGGGCGTTGCGGGTCCCCTTCTGCCCCTGGTGGCCCACCGAGACGCTCAGCCCGTCGCTCCACCCTTTTTGCGGATCGTGGCAGCTGGCACAGCTGATGTCTTGCGCCCGGGAGAGCCGCTTGTCGAAGAACAGTTGCTGACCCAGCACCACCTTGGCCCGGCTGTAAGGGTTGTCGGCCGGGAAGGGCACCGCCGGCAGCGGCCCCAGCTCCTGCCACTCGACCCCCTCATCAACCCTGGCCGCCGGCCATTGGGCGGCAGGGCCGGCATACCGGGCGCGCAGGGCGGCCATGTCGGGCATGCTGTCGTCACGGATGACCGAAGGGCGTACCGGATAGGGCGCCAGCACATACCAGAGCACGCTGCCCTCCCCCTCCTCGAGCCAGCTGCCCGTGGCGGGCTGGTAAAGAGCGGGGTGGCCGGCGCCGTCCTGCAGCCAGATCCGGGTTGGCACAGCCAGGGCAAAGGTGTGGGGGTAGCGCCAACTCTGCTTGTCCGCCGCCAGCAACCGTTCGAATTCGGCCAGGCCAGGCAGTCGCCAGTCCCTGCGTCCGCAGCCGGTTGGCACCACCCCCAGCCCGGCACGGCTGGCCTGCGGCAACGCACTGCTGCCGCTGGCGTGCAGCCAATACTGGCTGCCCTTGACCCCGGCGGTGCTGCGCACATCGTGCAGGCAACGCCAGTCAGTGCCGCTCGTCAGCCGACCCTGCTCATCAAGGCGCAGCAGGTCGGCCGTCTCCGGCTCGTCGGGCTGGCGGGGTTGGGCGGGATAGAACAGCAGCCTTGCCGCCTCGATGGGGCCGCTGTTGCTGCGCCGATACCAGCTGCGTTCCCCCTGATCGGCACGCAGGGCCAGCAGCATCTGCCAGCTGTCCGGATAGTTGAGCTCGGCTCCCGGCTGGCGCTGGGCCAGCAACAGGGTCGCATAGTCCTGAATGAGAGGTTGCTGTTGCAGACGGATCTGTGCCAGTTGCCCCCACTCGCCCTGATCGAGAGTGCCGTCCCCATTGCGGTCGGCCAGCAGGAACAGCGCCGTCTCCTCTTCATCCAGTCGCAAGGAAGGCACGTCAGCGCGCCGGGCCGACAGGGTCGTGGCGCCCAGATCGGCCACCCGGGCCGTCGCGGCGCGCAGAATATAGCTGCCGTCGCTCCCCACCAGCTCCAGCGGCTGATCCAGCAGCAAACCGGCCGGCAGCGTCATGATCAAGGGGCGCTCCTCCCCCACCTCTCCGCTCACCGCGATGCCAGTAGCGGCCTGGCGCAGCAGCAGGGTGGCCCCCTGACCCAGGCGGGCCGTCACATCGAGCCGCACGGTCAACTCGCTGCGGGTATGGGTCGGTACCGGTTCAATCGGCGGCTCTGTGGGTGGCGTCACCACCGGAGGTTCCACCGGCGGCTCTACCACGGGCGGTGTCACCACCGGCACAGAGGGAACGGGCGCCTGGCTATGGTTGTCATTGCAGGCGGTCAGGATCAGCAGGCTGACCAGTAAGAGGCTGGTTTTCATCGTGCAAAGGGTGAGTGGTCTGAGGAGTCGGCGATTATCCAGTCAAATGACAATCATTATCAATATCACCTTGCAAATATGTGTTTTGACAACAACCACGCTGTCGCGGGCACCATGACAAGAGGGCAGGCATCCGTCGATGCCTGCCCTCTTTATCTCCGTGTACCGGTCAGCCGGCAACCTCGGCTCGCTATCAGGAGCACTTCTTCAGGCTGATATGCCAGTTGGCGCCGGATTGCACCTGATGTTGGGCGGCGAAGCTGTCCATGTTCAGCGCCACCGACACCTGCAACAGGCTGTTGAGGTAGACCAGCGGCTGGCCTTCCGGCACGTCGCCAAAGCTGCTGACATAGGGGGCCTTGCCCTCGTACTTCAGTGCATCCCCTTCGCTGATCTTGATGCAGGCGTTGTCACCCTTGTTGATCCCCGCCTTGGTCAGCAGGCTGTCGTCGATGTTGGTCCAAACGTTGCCGTACTGCACGTCCAGGATCGGAATGGTGCCCTTGAGGGTGCCATCCTGCTCGGCCACTGCCGGCTGATAGGGGATCTTCACCACCTCGGCCGGCAGCTTGGGCCCTACCTGCTCATAGCTGATGGCACCGGAGGCGAGCCGGGCGCCGGTGTAGGCATAGACGTCGCGACCGTGGAAGGTGTAGGACTTCTCGGAGCCCTTGAGACGGTTGGTCTTCTCGTCGATCTGGCGCACGGTGTCGATGCCGAAGTGTTCGGCCACCAGGGTCAGGGTGCCGTTGTCCGGGCTGACGATGTAGTGGCCGCTCTTGGTCTTGAGCACCACCGACTTGCGATCGGTGCCGACCCCCGGATCCACCACGCTGACGAACACGGTCCCCTTGGGCCAGTACTGCAGGGTCTGATAGAGGCGGTAGGAGGCTTCCCAGATGTTGTAGGCCGGGATCTCGTGGGTCAGGTCATAGAGCGGCAGGGTGCGATCCACCCCGAAGGCGACTCCCTTCATGGCCGAGACGGCGCCATCCTTGAGACCGAAGTCGGTCTGGATCACCAGCGCTTCGTTGGCGGTGGCAAGGCTGCTGGCCAGCAACAGGGCGAGCGCAAGCGCACGGGGGGCGGTACGAATATCCATATCTGAACTCCTGAAGGTAACGACAAGACAACCATCTAGACATCCAGAATGCCATTACTTCCATATATTGCAAGCCGTATTCCCCGGATGGGGGGCGCCGAAAGCCCTCGCCAGCAGGTCGCGGCGGGTGTATGGATAAGGCTGAGTCGCGACCGCCACTAAGGAGACCCCATGACCCGCCACCAGACCGCCATCCTTCTCAGCCTGGGGGAGCACAGCAGCCAGCTGCAGCTGACCCGGGCCGACGGAACCCGCTTTACCCGCGACCTGGGCTTCGGCCTCGAAGCCATGACACCGGGCCCGTTTCGCCGGGATCCGCCGAGCGCGCTGGAGCTGGAGCAGGCCATCATGGTGGTGGAGGACGTGCTGATGCCGCTGGCCGCCGAGGTACCGCCCCATGAGGTGGTGACCCTGCAGGCGCCGCTGCCGCTGGCCGAGGTGCTCGGCAGTCGTGAACTGAGCCGGGAGAGCCTGGAGCAGCTGTTCGGCCAGTTTGCCGCCATGGTGGAGGGTGACCCGCTGGCCGCAGCCAACCTGCCCAAGACCCGGCGCTTTGCCGCAGCCCTCTTGATCCTGCGCGAATGGATGCACCATCTGTCGGCCGAGCGGGTGGTGCTGGCCGACTGAGTCACGCTAGCCGGCAGCCGGCTCGAAGCGGGTGCGCCAGGCCGCCCAGGCCAGCCCCAGGCTGATCAGCACGCTGCCGACGGTGAGCAGATCCACCGCCGCCTGCACACCGGCACCATCGCTGACCCAGCCCAGCAGCACCGGCACCCAGTTCGCCACATAGGCGATCACGTAGAAGAGCGACACCAGCCGGGCGTGGCTGGCAGCCGGCGCGATGCGGTTGACCAGGGTCGCACTGCCGACGAACACCGCGCCCTGGGCATAACCGGCCACCAGCAAGCCGAGCACCGCCAGCCACCACGACTGGGCATGCACGGCGCCGGCAAACAGCAACATGCAGAGCGCCAGCGCCAGGGCACCGCTTTGCAGGGTGTGACGGGCATCGAGCCTGCGGGCCCAGAGCTGGCACAGGCCGGAGAGCACCATGTAGGCTGCGATGAGATAGCCGAACAGGCCCAGATCCCGCAGCCCCAGCAGCTGGCTCGCCACCTTGGGACCGATGGCCAGCAGGCTGGCCGCCACCGCCCAGGCGGTAAACAGCGCCAGTGCACAAATAAAGAAAGCCGCCCCGGTGGCCTTGAGCCCCTCCCCCAGCGATCCCCTGCCCTGCTGCGTTGCCGCAGCCGGCGCCCCTTGCGCGCTGGCCGGCCAGCTCAATGCCACCCCCGCCATGGCGCAGGCCGCCAGCCCCATGATGAGCAGGAAGGGCAGTTGGGTCGGATAGCACTCCAGCTGCAGCGCCAACCCGCTGAACACCGGCCCGAGCGCCAGCCCGGTGGTGAAGGAGAGGGTCGCGCTGAGGGCGGCCCGCTTGCCGCCATCGCGCGGGCCAAAGCGCAGCAGGGCCACGTTGGCGGCGCCGGTCAGGGCGCCGGTGCCGATCCCGGCCAGCACCCGCGCCAGCAAGAGCGACCAGAAGGAGTCCGCCAGAGAGAACAGCAGGGCGCCCCCCAGTACCGCCAGCAGGGCCGGCAGGATCATGGCGCGCAGATCGCTCACCCTGCCCGCCAGATTGCCCACCCCGAACAGGGAGATCAGCACCCCGCCCGCATAGCCGCCATAGATGAGGGTGAGGCTGACATCGCTCAGGGCCAGCACCTGCTGATAGTGGGGATAGAGGGGGGTGGGCACGCTGCTGTTGAGCAGCGCCGACATCAGCGCCAGCGGCAGAAACAGCAGGATGGCGCGATGGGAGGTGGCCGCCGCAGAGGGGGCGGCGGCGCAAAGAGATGATGACATGCAAGGCTCCGATGAGGGCGGGCAAGGCCGCTGACGAGAGGCGCCATGATAGCGCCCATCAAGGCCCCTCGACAGCGACACGAATGCATCAGTCTGCTTCAATAATGCATGTCAGTGACATCTATCTGCATGTCGAGAAGGGCACTCTCGCCTTGTGATCCCGCCGGCACTGGCTTCTAATGGGCACGCCCCGCCGGGGCACTTTGAGTGGGAGGCTCGATGATCAACTGGGACGACGCGCGGTTTTTTCTGGCATTGGCACGGCAGGGCACCCTGCGCGGCGCCGCCGGCGTACTGGGGGTCGATCAGGCCACCGTGGGGCGCCGCATCACGGCGCTGGAGCAGAACCTCGGCTCCAAGCTCTTTATCCGTACCCCCAAGCTCTATGATCTCAGCTCCCTCGGCGAGGCCATGCTGGCGGATGCCAGCGCCATGGAGCAAGCCATCAAGGCCATCGAACGCAAGGCGAGCGCCGGCGATCAGAGCCTGTGCGGCGAGGTGCGCATCGCCACCACCGACACCCTGGCTCAGGCCTTCGTGCTGCCCGCTCTCACCCTGCTGCGCGAGCGCCACCCCGGCATCCGGCTCAGCCTGCAGACCGCGGTCAGCGTCAGCGACATCGCCTACCGGGAGGCCGATCTCGCCATCCGCGGGCTGCGCCCGGACAACGACGAGCTGGTGATCAAGCGCCTCACCACCATAGAGATGGGGCTCTATGCCTCCCGCGACTATCTGGCCCGCCACGGCACGCCCAAGAGCGGCCACGCTCTCAGCCAGCACGCCCTGCTGCTGTTTGCCAGGGAGCTTGTCTCCCGCCACTGGCACAGCCTGTGCGGGGAGCCGCTGCACGAGCCCAACGTGGTGCTGCAGTGCAACGCCCAGCTGCTGTTGCTGGCGGCGGCTCGCCAGGGGCTCGGCATCGCCCTGCTCTCCACCTTTCTGGCAGACAAGGAGCCGGAACTGGTGCGCGTGCTGCCCACCCTGTGCGATCCGGTCGACATCTGGCTGGTGCTCCACCCCGACTTGCAAAAAGCCAGCCGGGTGCGCGCCGTGGTGGATGCGCTGGAAGAAGTGTTTCACTGCCGCTGAGCCGGCGGCGCCTTCTGCCCGCGGCCCCGCATCTGTTACCATGCCGGCCATCAAGACTGTTTCCAGCGCGGCGTGGCCGCGCCCATCCCGACGGGTACCCTTATGTCCATTGCCTCCTTCGCCGACCTGGCACTCTCCCCCCACTTGCAGCAGACCCTGGCCGAGCTTGGCTACGCCGCGCCGACCCTGGTGCAGGCCAGCGCCATCCCGGTCATTCTGGCGGGACGCGATCTGATGGCGGGCGCCCAGACCGGCACCGGCAAGACCGCCGCCTTCGTGCTGCCGCTGCTGGAGCAGTTGCTGCAAAACCCGACGAACGATGCCCCTAGCCCCATCCGTGCACTAGTGCTGGTACCGACCCGCGAGCTGGCGGTGCAGGTGCATGAGAGCGTCACGCGCTACGCCAAGGGCACCGACCTCACCAGCACGCTGGTCTACGGCGGGGTGAGTATCGCGGCGCAGGTGGAGGCGCTGAAAGCCGGGGTGGATATCCTGATCGCCACCCCGGGCCGGCTGCTCGATCATCTGCGGCAGGGGGCGCTGAGTCTGGCGGCGCTGCGCCATCTGGTGTTTGACGAGGCGGACCGGATGCTCGACATGGGCTTTATGGACGAGATCAAGGCGCTGCTGAAACAGATCCCGGCGGATCGCCAGACCCTGCTGTTTTCGGCCACCTGCGATGACAACCTGTTTGCCTTGAGCAAAGTGTTGTTGCGTGACCCGGCACTTATCGAAGTAGCCCCGCGCAACACCACGGCGGCCGAGGTGGAGCAGCGGGTCTATACGGTGGATGGCGATCGCAAGCTGGCGCTGGTCGAACACATGCTCAAGGTGAAGGGCTGGGCGCCGACCCTGATCTTCAGCCGCACCCGCCAGGGGGCCGACAAGCTGGCCCAGCAGCTCGGCAAGGCGGGCATCAATGCGCTGGCCTTCCACGGCGATCTATCTCAGAGCGCGCGGGAGAAGGTGCTGCTGGAGTTTCGCGCCGGCACCCTGCAGGCGCTGGTTGCCACCGACGTGGCGGCCCGCGGCCTAGATATCACGGATCTCAACTATGTGATCAATATGGAATTCCCGTTTGTGGCGGAGGATTACGTGCACCGCATCGGGCGCACTGGTCGCGCCGGCAACAAGGGGCTCGCCATCACCTTGTTCAGCCCGGAAGATGCGCCACTGTTGGAGAAGGTAGAGGCTGTGCTCGACACCCGTTTGCCCCAGCAGTGGTTCCCGGGCTTTGAGCCAGATCTGACCCGCTTCGAGCCCGAGCCACGTCGCAGCAGCAAGGCAGCCCAGAAGCAGCGCGCCCGAAAGCAGGCGCTGGCTGGCAACAAGGGTGGCAAGGGCAAACGCTAAGCCGCCACTGCACCGCCGATAAAAAAACGCCCGACCGGGCGTTTTTTTATTTGCCGGCCGGCGGCTACCCGTTACTGGCCAGCATGGGCGGCAGGGCCCGCAGGATGCGCTGCTCGGCCAGGGTGGAGAGCACGAACATCACCAGATAACCGAGGCCGAGCGCCACGATAATGGCCACCACGTTGGTGGTGAAGCGGGCCACCAGGTAGTAGGCCGCCACCAGCGCCACTATGCCCACCGCCCGGATCAGCAGACTCTGGGTAAAGTGGCCGTGGGCCTTGATGTAGGCAAGCTGGTAGCCGTTGAGCATCATAAAGATGAAGAAGAGGGAGAAGTGCAGCAGCACCGGCACGGCACCCAGATAGTCAGCCGGGAACAGCAGCGACACCAGCGGCTTGCCCGCCAGCAGCATCACCAGAAAGAACACCAGGCTGACGATGGCGCTGAGGCGGAAGATCCAGCACCGGATCAGCCGGATCTGGCGGTGATCGCCGCTGCGCAGATTGACCGCCAGCTCAGGCAGCACGAAGCGGTAGATGGGGAAGACGAACAGGGTGGTCATGTAGGTGAAGATGGGGCGCACCACCACCTGAAAATCCCCCAGCTCGTCGAGGCTGAAGTGGCGGATGGTGAGCAGGACCGTGATGTAGATCATCAGGATGCTGGCCCCCGCCTCGAGGGAGGCGGTAAAGCTCTTCTTCACATAGCTGCGCATCTCGGGGCCAAGCTCGACCTTGGCCAGCGGTCGGGTGGCGATGGCCCGACGGCGGTGCAGATACATGTAGCCGGCGATGGCGAGCGAGGAGAAGGTCAGCCCGTAGAAGAGCGAAGGGAGCGCATCCAGGCCAAGGGCGAAATAGCAGGCCATAAACAGCAGGCCATTGGCCAGCGGCTCCAGCCAGGTGACCCGGTTGGAGATCCCGTACATCCGGTACATGGCCACCAGATTGGTGAAGTAGACCTTGAGCCCCAGCCCGAAGATGACCCCTACCAGTTGCAGATATTCGGCCCGGATATGGAGCCCGTGCTTGATGTAGGGGATCACCAGCCCCCAGGTGAGCAGCACCATGCCGATGAGGAAGTAGCGGAAGATATTGATGATGTCCCGATCGTTTTTGGTCTGGGAGTAGCTCACCACCATGGAAGAGCGAAAGCCGGTCATCAGGATCAAGGAGAGGGAGATCAAATCCACCACGCTGTTGAACAGCGCCAGTTCCCCCTTGGCCACCCACTGCGCCAGCCACACCTTGAAGGCGAAGCCGATGATGATGCTGGCCAGCGACGCCCACATGCCGGTGATGAAAGCCTGCTTGAGGCGGCCAAGTGAATCGGGTTGTTCGTCTTGAATTGCGTGCATCACGAAAGGCCCGCTAACTGCGTGAAGAGAGGCCCATCTTATGAAAGGGGGCCGCCCTTGAACAGCCCGAAACAGGGGGCAAGGGCGTCCCCCTGCCAGAAACGCCCGGCCGGGCGTCTCTTTTAGTGCGTCCAGCACGTCATTCGTGCTGCCGCCGGGCGACTTATGACTGGGGTACTGCCTTGATCAGCGCCTCGTAGTGATCGATAAGCTCGGGGCCGTGCAGTGGCGAGTCGTGACCGCCCACCACCGTCTTGATCGGCAGCTTCATCGCTTTCAGCCGCTCAAGTGTCTGCGGATAGGCCTTCACATCGGCAAAGCTCAGGTTGCCCAGCTTCTCCTTGAGGATGCAGTTGCCATAGAGCACCAGCTGGTCGGGGAAGTAGACAAAGATGCCGTCCGGCGTGTGGGCCGGGCCCGCGTAGAAGGCGCGCAGCTTGCCCTCTTGCAGGGTGAAGTCGCCATCGTGCACCACGTTGGGCAGCACCAGGGGCAGATCCGGGTACTCCGGCAACCCCTTGCGGGTAAAGGCAACGATCTCGGCCCAGTCGCTCTTCATCAGATCCCGGGTCTGGCGGGTCGATACCACCTTGGCACCGATGGACTTCCAGTAGGCGTTACCGCCAGCCCGGTCGGTGTGGTAGTTGGTGTTGATCACCTCCAGCACCGGCTGGCGGCTGACTCGTTTGATCAGCTTGTGCAGCTCGCGGGCGGTATCCGGCGTCCAGGTCGCCCCTACAACAGTCACTCCCTTGGCCCCGAAATAGACCATGGAGTTCTCTTTGACGTAGTAGTTGTCCTCCACCACATAGACAGGGCCGCTCACCTGCGTCAGCGACATCCCCGCCGCCCGCACGCTGCCACCCCAGAAACTCGCCATCAGCACCACAGCCCCGGCCAGCCCGCACTTTATCCAACCCTTCATCATCTTGCTCCCTCGCTCCAACCGGCCCCTCGTCACCCCTGTGACAAGCCGGACCCATTTATCAGTGGGCAGAAAATACGGGGGATGTGTGAAGGGAAAATGGGCTTGTGTGAAGAGAAGGTGAAGTCTGAGGAAAGTCCGGAGAAATCGGCTGCAACCTCCTATTCGCGATCGTCCGAATACGCTGCGCTATTCGAACCTGCAACACAGATAACGGCCCCTCACCCTAACCCTCTCCCGAGGGAGAGGGGATGGTCCATGCCAATTCCAAGCCACTCATATTCACCCGCACCACCGAAGCCAACACACAATCAGCGGAGCATATTTGCTCCCTTCTCCCCCTTGCGGGAGAAGGGCTGGGGATGAGGGGGAGGTAACAATAAGCCACATACCGCCACGCACCGAGTCATGGCAAGACAGGCAAGAAACTCTGGATATCAGCGGCCTCTCGGCGACCTCCTATCCGCGATCGTCTGAATACGATTCACTATTCGAACCCATGGCACTAACTGTGAAGACAATCATGCAAGCTAAACAATGCTCAATCTATCCTGACAATAGATTAGAAAACAAATATGAAATCATATTATGATGCATGAAATTACTCACTAAAACGTGCAGGCACGGTGATGAAGAAAGAAATTTTCTACAAATACAGGGCAATGAATACTAACCTAATAGAATCTCTTTGTTGGGATAAAATATTTTATGCCTCACCCGCAACCTTTAATGACCCACTTGACTGCAAAATGTTCTCCATTGAGAATAATTCTTCAATTGAAGAGCTAAGAAAGATATATGCTAGGCTAAAGTTTCCTAGAACACTTAAAAATGCAGAAAAGAACATTAGAGGTAAAGACATTGAAGCAAAAATAAAACCCTTACTAGAAGAAATGGCAAAATCTATAGTAATAGATAACTTAAATAGAATGAGTTATAACTCAACCGATCCAGAGTATACCTGTACACCGGAGGATGCTGAAACTGGAATATTAACTTCAAATATACTTTCAGAGTTAAGGGAACATTACAGTAGAGGTGTTTTCTGTTTTTCGAAAGATGGGAAAAATATGCTAATGTGGAGCCATTATGGTGATGAACATAAAGGTATCTGTATTGGATATAGCAATGATAGAAAGCCTACACCTAATATAAGGCCAGTTATATATGGCAAGTATGGGGTGATAAAAACATCATCTCTTTATAAGGCATTCGTTAAAAATGATAAAGATGAACAAACAACCATTGAGAATGAAATTCTTTTAAAGAAAAGCAGTGCATGGAGATATGAAAAAGAATATCGCCTGATAAGCAGCACAGGTCTTCAAGACTCCCCTCTAAAGTTAGAAGAGATAACTTTCGGCCTCCGCTGCCCAGATGAAGTAAGGCATACAATAATTAAAATGATGGAGGGTAGACGACAAGAAATAAAATACTATGAAATGGTGTTAACACACAAAAGCGCCAACCTAATCAAAAGCCCTTATAATGGAAATAGCGAATGGTCTATTAATTTCCCCCAAGTGGCACGTTCAGCCGTGGAAATTTTCGGTGAAACTGATATAGATTGTTAATCTATTAGGGTGCTCTTAAAAAGAGTAAAGCCCACCAGCATTATTGGTAGGCTTTATTTTTGTTATCACCAGACTAACACTGGCTATTTAAACTCTGCCAATAATCACCCCAACGGCGGCGTGCGTGGCGGCACCATCCGCTTGCTGCCGGTAGACTCGAAGGCCGAGGCAAAGCGCAGCAGCTTGTTGTCGTCATAGGCGCGACCGGCGAAGGTCAGGCCCACCGGCATGCCGATATCGGCCATCACCCCCATGGGGACGGTGACGGTCGGCACGCCGAGATGGCGAATGGCGAGGTTGCCGTTGGCAACCCAGATGCCGTTGCTCCAGGCGATATCGGCGGAAGCTGGATTCACATCCGCATCAGCCGGGGCGACGTCGGCGACGGTGGGGAACAGCACGGCGTCGAGCTTGAGCCCGTCCATCCAGTCCTCCAGGTCCAGCTTGCGGGTCTTCTCCAGCCCACGCAGGCCATCCGGCACCGAAGCAATCTCGTCAAAGCGCTTGAGGCCGCGTTTGGCCATATTGACGTACTCGTCCATGCCCGCCGCCAGATCGCCCTCGCGGTTCGGCAGGGTGCCCGGATCGTGGGGGAAGATCTTCGGCCCATCGACATCGGCCAGCTTGTTCAACTTGGGATCGCCGTTGGCACGCAGGAAGTCGTCGAACGCCCAGCCGGAGAGCTCCCACAGCTCGTCGTTGAGAAACTCCGGGCTCACGATGCCGCGATTGAACACGGTCGGCGCGCCGGGTCGGTCCCCTTCGCAGTTGGAGACCAGCGGGAAGTTCACTTCGATGACTTCGGCGCCCGCGGCTTCCAGCGCCTGACGGGCCTGCTCCCACAGGGCAATCACGGCCTCGCGGGTATGGATGCGCTGGCCGGTCGGGCCGCCGATACCGGGGTTTTCGCTGGTGCCGGCTAGTTCATCCTTGTTGATAAACATGCGCGGCACGCCGAGGCGCTTGCCCTTGAGGGCATCGGGCTTGGCAGCCAGCTCAAGGTAGGAAGCAGGACGCACCTCGGACGCTTTGGGAATCTTGACCCAGGGCTGCAAGCGCCATAGATCGCCGCGGGTGTCGGCATCGTCGGCGACCACTACGTCGAGCACTTCCAAGAGATCGGCCATGGTGCGAGCATAAGGTACCACCACATCCATGGTCGGGGTCAGCGGCCAGTTGCCGCGTACCGAGATGACGCCACGGGACGGGGTGTAGGCACACAGACCGTTGTTGGAAGCCGGGCCACGGCCGCTCGACCAGGTCTCTTCGGCCAGACCAAAGGCGGAGAAGCTGGCGGCGGTGGCGGTGCCGGCACCGTTGGAGGAGCCGGAGGCAAAGGGCGCGGTCAGGTAGTCGGCGTTGTAGGGGCTCTCGGCACGGCCATAGACGCCGCGCTGCATGCCGCCATTGGCCATCGGCGGCATATTGGTTTTGCCAAGGCAGATGGCACCGGCGGCGCGCAGCCGCTCGACGGTAAAGGCATCGCGCTGGGCCACCAGATCCTTGAAAGCCGGGCTGCCGGAGGCGGCGGTCAGCCCCTTGACCAGATAGCTGTCTTTGGCGGTGTAGGGGATGCCGTCGAGCGGGCTCAGGGTCTCGCCACGGGCGCGGCGCTCATCGGACGCTTGCGCCTCTTTCAGCGCATCAGGATTGGACACTACCAAAGCGTTGAGCTTGGTGTCGGTCTCGGGGCCGTTGTAAGCCTCGATCCGGGCCAGATAGGCCTTGACCAGTTCGACCGCTGTGGTGCGGCCTGCTTCGAGCGCACCGCGCAGCTCGGCAATGGAAACCTCTGTCACTTCGATCATGGGGATCTCCTGTAAAGGGTGACTGTTTGAAATGATGATCGCCGCATCAGCGCCTGCGACCATCATGTCATCAAGAGAGAAAACCCCACGGCGTGGGGTTTTGAATTTCTACACTCTTCGACCAGCTTACTGACCTGAAGGGATCTGCTGAGTAATGCAGTGGATATTGCCACCGCCCAGCAGGATCTCGCGGGCCGGCACGCCGACGACCTTATGCTCCGGGAAGATCTCTTCCAGAATACGCTGGGCTTCGCCGTCGGTGGCGGCATCCAGCAGCGGGTAGACGATGCGATCGTTGGTGATGAGGAAGTTCACATAGGAGCCGGCCAGACGGCCTTCTGCCTCGCGCGGCACACCGGTGCCGCTCTCGACACCGGCAGACTCTTCCTGAGTGCAGTAGAGCGGGCCCGGCTGGGGCAGCTTCCACACTTTCAGCTTGCGACCCTTGGCGTCGACCGCCGCTTCCAGCACCTTGAGGGCGGCCAGGGAGCGCTCGTACTGGGGATCGTTCTGGTCGTCAGTCCAGTGCAGGGCCACTTCACCCGGACGCACGAAGCAGCACATGTTGTCGATGTGGCCGTCGGTCTCGTCCATGTAGACGCCTTCGTCCAGCCAGATAAAGCTCTGCACACCCAGATAGTCGCGCAGGTGAGCTTCGATCTGCTCTTTGCTCAGGTGCGGGTTGCGGTTTTCGTTGAGCAGGCACTCGGCGGTGGTCAGGCAGGTGCCTTCGCCGTCGACGTGGATGGAGCCCCCTTCCAGAATGAGCGGCGCATCGTAACGGGCCATGCCGTGCTGTGCCAGCATCTGGGCCGCCACTTGCTCGTCTTGATCCCAGGGGTAGTAGAGACCGCCCTTGTGGCCGCCCCAGGCGTTGAAGCCCCAATCCACCCCACGGCACTCGCCGGCCGCGTTGGTGACGATGGTGGGGCCGCTGTCGCGGGCCCAGCAGTCATCGCTGTTCATTTCGACCAGGGTGACATGGGCAGGCATGATGGCGCGAGCCTGCGCCATAAACTGGGCCGGCACCCCCATAAAGACCGGGGTGGCTTGCCCAATGGCATCCGCCACCTTGGCGAAGGTGGCTTGCGCGAAGCGACCGGCCTCACGCCAGTTGTCCGGGCGAAACGGCCAGATCATCCAGACGGCCTGCTGGTGTGCCCACTCGGCGGGCATGGTGAAGCCGTCAGCGGCCGGCGTGGTGTTCATGGTCTTGATGCTCATCGCAAGGCTCCTTGCATGGATTGAGACCCCAGTTGGCACCGAAACGCCGCGCGGGGATCCTGGAAAAATAACAGTGGTCGCAGTGTAAGAAGTTGCGCTCACATCCATCAAATGAATAGGATGGATTGTCCCATAAGCTTGGCAAATAATCTTGATGAAACTGCACCAGCTCGACCTCAACCTGCTGCTCGCCTTTGACGCCCTGATGGCGCAGGGCAGTGTCACCCGCGCCGCCGAAATGCTCTTTATCAGCCAGCCCGCCATGAGCCATGCGCTCAACCGGCTGCGTACCTTCTTTGGCGATCCGCTCTTGGTGCGCACCCCGCAGGGGATGCTGCCGACACCGCGCGCCCAGCGGCTACATCTGGGGGTACAGCAGGCGCTGCGACTGCTGGAGCAGCAACTCAGCGATGAGGAGGTGTTCGAACCGAGCCAGTCGAAGCGCCGCTTCGTGCTCTGCACCACGGATTACGTGGAGTGCGTGCTGATCCCGCCGCTCATCCAGCGCCTCAAACGGCTGGCGCCCGGAGTCACCATCGAGATCCGCATCTTGCGCGACACCCTGCCCGAAGCCGAGCTGGCGAGCGGCGAGATAGACCTGGTGCTGGGCTTTGACGAATACATGCAGGTGCCGGGGTATCTCGGCAAGGAGACCTGGCTCACCGAGCCGCTGGCCGGGCTGGTGCGCGCCGATCTGCCGATGGCCGCCCCGGCACTCGCAGAGAGTGGGGATGACCCAACGCTGCAGGCCGAGCGCGTCAGCTTAGCGCAACTGATCGAGATGCCCCATGTGTTCCACTCGCCCCTTGGCACCTCGGAGGCGAGCCTGGATCGCTATCTGAAGACGCTGGGCTTCAGTCGCACCATCTCGGTCAACAGCCAGAGCTATATGTCCGCCGCCGCCATCGTCAGCCAGAGCGATCACCTGCTGGTGCTGCCCAGCATGGTGGCCGAGCTGCTCGCCAGCCACTGGCCGCTGAAAAGCCTGCCGCTGCCCGAAGATGTGCCGGATTATCACCTCAACTGCGTCTGGCATCCGGTGCATGCACAGCAACCCGCGCTGGTGTGGCTGAAGGATTTGATGAAGGAGCTGGTGAATCCGGAGTAACCCGGCTGGATGTGACCGCCCCCTCATCCCCAACCCTTCTCCCACAAGGGGAGAAGGGAGCTGAGCCTGCGCCACTGGCAACATGGCTGACAACCTGTCTGCCGGGGCGAAATACATCCCACCAGCACATCGACCTATCGATTCATCAGCTCATTGTCACATCACGCCACGATGGCCCCGAGATGACCAACAAAATGACAACTGTCACTCGATCTGTCCCCTCTCCCTCTGGGAGAGGGGCAGGGTGAGGGGACGCCACCCACTCAGTCACCAGACCGGGGAATGGCTATATCTAATAGGGTCAAATAGCTCTGGATAGGCACCATGAGAACCCATCCGTTTGCCAAGCGAATGAGGCGAGAAGCCACCCTTGCCGAACAGAAGCTGTGGCTGCAATTGCGCGACCGCCGTCTGGCCGGGGTGAAATTCCGTCGCCAGATGCCCATCGGGCCCTACATTGTCGATTTCATCTCTCTTGAGCAGAGGCTGATCATCGAGGTAGACGGGTCACAGCACAACGAACCGGCAGGGCGGCAATATGATGGCGCAAGAACGGCCTACCTCAATCAGCAGGGCTTTCGGGTGATCAGGGTGTGGAATAACGATGTGTTGAACCGGATGGAGGCCGTACTGGAACTTCTTTTGCTCTCATTGCACTGAGCAGAGCCCTCCCCCTCATCCCCAACCCTTCTCCCGCAAGGGGAGAAGGGAGCAAACAACCCGGCGGCGTGTGGCATCCCCAGAAACAACCATGGCTCCCGCAAGGGGAGAAGGGAGCAAACAACTTGGCGGCGTGTGACATCCCCAGAAACAACCATGGCTCCCGCGGGAGCCATGGTTGTTTCTGGGCGGCGCATTACGCCCGCAGGGCCGTCATCAACTGGGTGACCACGCCGCCCAGCAGGGCGGGATCGGGGCGGCACTGGGCAAAGGTGACCAGGCCCTGGATGTTGATGAGCAGGAAGGCGGTCAGGGTCGGGATATCGCGCCCGGCCGCCAGCTCGCCGCGCTCGAGGGCCAGGCTCAGCACCGCCGCCAGATCGGCATCCAGCTCGCCATAGATGGCCTTGAGCTTCAGGTGCAGCTCTTCGTCCTGCTCCGCCAGCTCCATCAGGGTGCGGGTCACCAGACAGGTGCCGCAGAGGGCGTCGTTCACCACCTGCTCGAGATAGGCCTGCACCCCCGCCAGCGGGCTAGCGGCGGCGAAGAAACTGCGCCGCAGGGCGCTCTTCTCCTGTACATAGTGATCGACTGCCGCCAGCAGCAGGCCGCGCTTGTTGCCAAACGCCGCGTAGAGACTGCCCGGATGCAACCCGGTCGCCGCCACCAGCTCCTGCATGGTGGTCTTGGCGTAACCCTTGGCCCGAAATGCCTCCATGGCATTTCGCAAGACGTCGTCCCGGTTGAACTCGGCGCTGCGCATGGTTTCTCCGTTGAAAAAGCGGATTCACCGACCAGGGGCCGGCGAGGGGAAATAAGAGGGCGGCAAGTTTACCCCAGCGGGCCGGCAACACCAACCCATGTTGAATGCTCGTTCAAAAAAGACTTGCACACAAAACAAAAAACGTCTTGAATGCACGTTCAAGAATCACTCCCTCAGGACAGACGATCATGAAGACCCTGTTTCAGCCCTATCGCCTCAACGACACCCTCACCCTCGCCAACCGTTTCATGATGGCTCCCCTCACCCGCTGCATGGCAGGCCCGGGCCTGGTGCCCACCGAGCAGATGGCCGCCTATTACGCGCGCCGCGCCGACATCGGCCTCATCATCTCCGAAGCCACCATTATCCGGCCGGACGGGCAGGGCTACCCCAATACCCCGGGGATCTACAGCGCCGAGCAGATAGCCGGCTGGAAGAAAGTGACCGGCGCCGTGCATGCCAACGGCGGCAAGATCTTCGCCCAGCTGTGGCACGTGGGTCGTCTATCCCACCCCTTCTTCCACCACGCCGAAGTGCTGGCCCCCTCCGCCGTCGCCCACGAGGGCACTGTGCCCCGCATGCGCGAGCTGGTCTATCAGGTGCCGCGCGCCCTGACCGAGAGCGAAATCGCCCAGCTGGTCGAGGATTACGCCCAGGCCGCCGCCAACGCCATCGAAGCAGGCTTTGACGGGGTGGAGATCCACGGTGCCAACGGCTACCTCATCGATCAGTTCTTGCACCACGCCAGCAACCTGCGCACCGACAACTACGGTGGCAGTCCGGAAAATATGAGCCGCTTCGCGCTGGAGGTGGTGGATGCCATCAATGCCCGCATCGGCGGGGATCGGGTGGGCCTGCGCCTCTCTCCCGGCGCCTACGTGCACCTCGAAGGGGATGCGCGGGATCGCGCCGTGTTCGACCACCTGCTGGCCGAGCTGAACCAGCGCAACCTGGCCTATGTGCATCTGGGCATCTTCGATGACAGCCTCACCTTCGACTACCTGGACGGCCGCGCCTCCGACTACCTGCGCGCCCGCTACGAGGGTCATCTGGTGGGGGTGGGCAACTACAGCGCCGAGACCGCAGCCGAGGCCATCAAGGCCGACCGCTTCGACCTCGTCGCCATCGGTCGCCCGCTTATCGCCAACCCGGACTACCTCGCCAAAGTGAAACAGGGCGACGCCCTGGTTCCCTATGCCGACACCATGCTGGCCGAGCTGGTCTAACGCTCGCCGGCACCTTGCCTGACCAAGGATGGGATCCGCGCCCTCGCGCGGGTTTCCAATGTTTGGGCCCCCTCCCGGGCCCTTTTTTGTGTCCGCTCGTTATGCCCGCCGATTTCACGATCCCTCGCCAGCGCAATAAAAAAAGTTGCTAGTAACAACTAGTTGGCTATATTGGTTGTTTATGACAACCAAATAGGAAGCCCTGATATGGATCCCCGCCCCCTGCGCGCCCTGTCGCGCGATCTGGTACGCGAACTCGGCATGCTCTCCCAGCAGTGCGGCGAACTGGCGCTCAGCCCGCTCGAAGCCCATCTGCTGATCGAGCTGGAGAGCGGTCCCGCCACCAACCAGCAACTGGCCGAACGGCTGCGCATCGACAAGTCCAACGCCAGCCGCCCGCTGGCCCGCCTGGCCGAGCGCGAGCTCATCAGCTGGCACCCCCATCCGTCCGATGGTCGCAGCAAGGAGGCGCGCCTCACCATCGCCGGCCAGGCCCAGCTGCTGGATCTGCATCAGGAGATGGACAGCGCCATGGAGGAGACCCTGGCCCAGCTCACCCTCGCCGAGCGCGAGCAGCTGTGGACCGGTCTGCGCCTCTATCGCAGCGCCCTCTCCCGCGCCCGTCGCCAGCAGGGTTACCGCATCCGTCCCATCACAGCCGCCGACAACCCCCATATCGCCGCCGTGATCCGTGCCGTCTCCGCCGAATACGGCCTCACCGCCGACAAGGGTTACGGGGTGGCCGACCCCAATCTGGATCGGCTGCATGAGACCTATCAGGGCGCGCAGAGCCGCTACTGGGTGATCGAGGGGCCGGACGGCACCATTCTTGGCGGGGGTGGCATAGCGCCGCTGGCGGGGGAAGAGGGGCAAGTCTGCGAGCTGCAGAAGATGTACTTCATGCCCTCCCTGCGCGGGCTGGGGCTGGGACGCCGGCTGATGCTGCAGGCGCTGGACGAGGCGCGCGCGCTCGGTTATCAGCGCTGCTACCTGGAGACCACCGCCGTGCTGCGCGAGGCCACCGCGCTCTACGAATCCCTGGGCTTCGAGCACCTGCCGGGCCCGCTTGGCTGCACCGGCCACGATGCCTGCGAGATCTGCATGGTGCTGGCGCTTGGCGCCGAGGATGGCCAACGACCGGCCTGAGTGATCAGCTAAGGACAAAAGGGCGGCAGCGATGCCGCCCTTTTGTTTGGCTGCCGCTCAGAGCTGGGCGGCGGGCGGCACGAAACGCAGCGCCACCCCGAGCCGGTTCCAGCTGTTGATGGTGGCCACCGTCACCGACAGCTGCACTATCTGGGCCTCGCTGAAGTGCTCGCGCAGCTCGCCATAGAGGGCGTCGGGTACACCGTCCGGCGGCAGCCGGGTCAGGCTCTCGGTCCAGGCCAGAGCCGCCCGCTCCGGGGCGCTGAACACGGTGGCATCGCGCCAGGCCGCCAGCTGATCCAGCTTGGCCTGCCCCACCCCGCTGCGACGGGCGATGTTCAGGTGATATTGCAGGCAGAAGCTGCAGCCATTGAGCTGGGAGGCACGCAGCTTCACCAGCTCGCTCAGGCTCTTGTCGAGGCCAGCCTCGTCCACCGCCTTGCCGGCGGCGATCAGGGCGTCGTGAGCCGCCGGCAGCAGCTGGCGAAAGTCGGGGTAATCGATGCGGGTGCTCATTCTGGTGTTCTCCTTGGGCATGATTTAATATCAGGGCACGAACAACATATCAGCACCCTGACATGATAAACAAGCCCCCCTTGAGTACAGAGCTGCCCATCCCCCTGCCCGCCCCCGGCGAGGGCAAGCGCGGCGAAGCGGGCCACCTCGGCTATCTGCTGCGCCAGGCCGCGGCCGCCCAGCGCCTGCGCATGGAGCGGGCGCTGGCGGACCTGCCCATCACGGCGCCCCAGTTTGCCCTGCTCACCATGCTGGATGCCTATCCCGGCAGCTCCAACGCCGAGCTCGCCCGCCTCACCCTGCTCACCCCCCAGACGGTGAGCCCCATGGTGACCAGCCTGGAGCGCAGCGGCCTGCTGGCCCGCACTCCTCACCTCCAGCATGGCCGCATCCAGCAGCTCAGCCTGAGCCCGGCGGGCGCCGCGCTGCTGGCCGAGGCCAAGGCCAGGGTCGCCCGGCTGGAGCAGGAGCTGGCCGCCCCGCTGGCCGAGGAGGAGTTGCTACTGGTCAAACGCTGGCTGGCGAGCCTCGCCAGCGGCATGGAGGGCGAGGCCTGACGCCAGCCGGTGTTAGCGGGCGGTGTTTGCAGTCAGGCCAAGGCAGACAGGGGCGCTGGGCGCCTTTCAGGTGGGGAAGTAGAACCAGGCCGTCTTGATAAGGCCCGCCTCTACTTCGAAGACCGCCATGCTCTCCAGCGGCTCGGGGGAGAGGCCATAGATCAACTCGTGATCAAACACCTTGTTGCCGATGACGGTTCTCGACAGCAGCTCTGCCCGCAGGGCCGGGTTGTTGAAACGATGCTCGGCATAGAAGGCTCTGAGCGCCCCCTTGCCCACTGTGCTCGGGCTCTCCGTCGGCATCCGGTATCCCTTGAACGCCTCGGCGAAGCAGGCCAGGAAGGCCTCGAGATCGTGGGCGTTGTAAGCGTTAAATTGTGCCTCGACGGGCAGTTCGACCGACATGCATCACTCCCTGAATCATGTAACAGCCTCCTTTATAGGGGGCATCGCCCCCCTTGTCGACGGATGACGGCAGCTCAGCCCCCATTTGCACCTTGATCGCCATGCAAAAAAAGACCCCGCCTGGGCGGGGTCTTTTTTTATCTTGTCTGCCTAGCGGGCAAGCACTTGTCAGTGCTCGCGGGTCTGGCGGAACTGGACGTCCGGGTGACGCTCCTGGGCCAGGCGCAGGTTGACCATGGTCGGCGCGATGTAGGTGAGGTTGTCACCGCCATCGAGGGCCAGGTTGACCTCGTTCTTGCGCTTGAACTCCTCGAACTTCTTGACGTCGGTCCCTTCCACCCAGCGGGCGGTGGAGACGTTGACCGCCTCGTACAGCGCTTCAACGTTGTATTCGCTCTTGAGGCGCGATACCACTACGTCGAACTGCAGCACACCGACCGCACCCACGATGAGATCGTTGCTGATGAGCGGGCGGAACACCTGCACGGCGCCCTCTTCGGAGAGCTGCACCAGCCCCTTGAGTAGCTGTTTCTGCTTGAGCGGGTCGCGCAGGCGGATGCGGCGGAACAGTTCCGGCGCAAAGTTCGGGATGCCGGTGAACTTGAGATCTTCACCCTGGGTGAAGGTGTCGCCGATCTGGATGGTGCCGTGGTTGTGCAGACCGATGATGTCGCCGGCAAAGGCGTCTTCCGCCTGCTCACGGTCACCGGCCATGAAGGTCACGGCGTCGGAGATGTTCACGTCCTTGCCGATGCGCACGTGGCGCATCTTCATGCCCTTGCTGTAAGTACCTGACACGATGCGCATAAAGGCGATGCGGTCGCGGTGTTTCGGATCCATGTTCGCCTGGATCTTGAACACGAAGCCGGAGAACTTCTCCTCGGTGGCGGCCACTTCACGGCTCTCGGCCTTGCGCGGCATGGGCGACGGTGCCCAGTCGGTCAGGCCGTCCAGCATGTGGTCGACACCGAAGTTGCCGAGCGCAGTACCGAAGAAGACCGGGGTCATCTCGCCGGCGATGAAGGCATCGTGATCGAACTCGGGGGAGGCGCCCTGCACCAGCTCCAGCTCGCCGCGCAATTGGGCCGCCAGATCTTCGCCGATGGCCGCGTCCAGCTCCGGGTTGTTCAACCCCTTGACCACCCGCTTCTCCTGGATGGTGTGGCCCTGACCGCTCTGATACAGATAGGTCTCGTCCTTGTAGAGGTGGTACACCCCCTTGAAGGATTTGCCGCAGCCGATGGGCCAGGTGATGGGGGCACACATGATGTTGAGCTCGCGCTCCACCTCGTCCATTACCTCCATCGGATCGCGCACTTCACGGTCCAGCTTGTTCATGAAGGTGAGGATGGGGGTGTCACGCAGCCGGGTCACTTCCATCAGCTTGCGGGTCCGGTCTTCAACACCCTTGGCGGCGTCAATGACCATCAGGCAGCAGTCGACCGCCGTCAGGGTACGGTAGGTATCTTCGGAGAAGTCCTCGTGACCCGGGGTGTCGAGCAGGTTGACCAGACAATCGGCATAGGGGAACTGCATCACCGAGGTGGTGATGGAGATACCACGCTGCTTCTCCATCTCCATCCAGTCGGATTTGGCGTGCTGGCCTGAGCCACGGCCCTTGACGGTACCGGCGCGCTGAATGGCCTGTCCGAACAGCAGGACTTTTTCGGTGATGGTGGTTTTACCCGCATCCGGGTGCGAGATGATCGCAAAAGTGCGTCTCTTGGAGACTTCACTCAGAAATTCAGCTGACATAATTCAACGTTCTTCTATTGGGCGGTGGCCTTAAGCCACCGTGGGATAATTCCGGAGTGCCGCATTGACTCACGGTCCGGCATGGATACGCAACGAGCCACACCAAGCTGGCATCAGACCAACCGGTGGAGAGAGGAAGAGGGTTGCGTTACATGGGTCTTCTCACCTGAGCCAAAGCAAAATTGCGCGACATTATACCCGCGCGAGTGAAAAATACCCAGCCCGGCTTTGCAGACGAGCAGGGTGGCCTGCGCGCCCTACTCGGCCCGCATCACCTGGTTGCGGCCCGCCTGCTTGGCCCGGTACATGGCCTCGTCGGCCCGCTGCACCAGATCGCCGAAGCTCTCGTCGAGGGGGCTGTACTGGGCACAGCCGATGCTGACGTGCACCGGCTGCCCCTCCGGCATCCCGTCGATGCGCAGCTGGGCGACCCGATGGCGGATCCGCTCCGCCACCTCGACCGCCTCGTCGAGGCTGGTGTCGGGCAGCAGCACCAGAAACTCCTCACCACCGTTGCGCCCGACCCGATCGAGGGAGCGCAGTTGGGCGGCGACGCAGCTGGCCACCTCGGCCAGCACCTTGTCCCCCATGTGGTGGCCCAGGGTGTCGTTGACCTGCTTGAAGTGATCGATGTCGAGCTGCAGCACCGACAAGGTCTTGCCATGCTCTCGCGCCTGCTTGAACCAGGCCTGCCCCTTGGCCTGGATCTGGCGGCGGTTGTGCAGCCCGGTCAGGTCGTCGGTCATGGCGAGCCGGCGCATCTTGCGGGAGCGGTTGAACTGATGCAGCGCCAGCATGCCCATCACCAGCAGCAACAGAATGACCACTGCATATTGCCAATGGCGCCGCTCCTGCAATTGCTTGAGCTTGGCCTCCTGCAGCAGCTGCTTGGTCTTGAGGGCCTGGTTCTCCAGCTCCTTGCGGGCCAGATCGAACTCGAAGCGCATCTGCAACGAACGCTGCTCCCTGAGTACCCGCTCCAGAGAGTGCTTGGTCTCGACGTACTTTTTGAGGCTGGCCAGTGCCCCGTTGATCTGCCCCTGCTGCTCCAGGATCCGGGCCCGCACCTCGTAGACCCGTGCCAGGAAGCGCTGGTTCTTCTCCTTGACGAAGATGGGCTCGGCCTGGGCCAGGTAGTAGAGCGCCTTGGTCGGGTTGCTCTGCGCCGCCTCCGCCATGCCCATCACCAGTTGCCAGTGGCCCAAAGTCACGCTGTCGGAGCTCTCGCCACCGCGCAGGATGGCATCCGCCTGCTGCAGCTTGCTCACCGCCTCAACCACCTTGTTCTGGTTGAGCAGGATGGTGGCGATCTCGATCTGGATCCAGGCCAGCAGCCCCTCCTTCTGCTGGGAGCGGTAGAGCTGCTCGGCCTGGATCATCAACGGCAGGGCCCGTTCATACTCCCCCATCTCGGCATAGAGCAGCCCCTGCTGGGAGCGGATGTCCACCAGCCGCTCCTGATCCCCCAGGGTGCCGTAGTCGTGCTCCAGCTCCTTGAAATAGCCCTCGGCCCGCTCGTAGAGCCCCATCCGCCGGTAGGCGTTGGCGATCTGGGCCAGCACCTCCCGCGCCTTGCCATCCTGCCCGAGCGACTCGAAGCGCTTGTGCGCCTCGATAAGCTCCATCAGCCCCTCCGCCAGCTCCCCCTGATAGGCGTACATGTCGCCGCGAAAGCTGAGGATGTCGGCCTCCTGCAGCCGATCGCCGAGTCGGCGGGCCAGTACCAGCGCCTGCTGATAGTCGGCCTTGGCCTGGTCCATGTTGCCGAGCAGCTGCTGGTGAAAGCCGCGACAGGTGAGCAGGCCGGTTTCGGTGATCCTGTCCTTGCGGGCCCGGGCGATAGCCAGCTGCTGATCGGCAAAGGCCACCACGGCGCGATACTCGCTGTCCCACTCGGCGGGCATGGCCCAGCACTGCAGGCGCACGATGCGCCCCTGCACGTCGAGGGGATATTCATCCTTGCTCGCCACCAGCGCGGCGATGCGCAGCCGGAATATGCGGTCGGGCTGGAAGCCCTCTTCCAGCAGTTGCAGCTCGCGGGAGAGCTGGGGTTCGGTCAGCGGCGCCCGGGCCGCCCAGGCGAGGGGCGTGCACAATCCCGTCAGCAGGATCAGGGTCATGATGCGTTTCATGCCGGTTCGGTTTCCCCTCTGGTGGTGCAGCTAGGCAGGTGTGTTCACTATGACCATCATATCCTGCCTTGTTCAAGCACACAGCCACCAGGGAGAAAGAGAGAAAATCAGCCAGATCTGGCGGGCTCTCACACTGACCCCTCGTGCCTCTTTACAGATGGAAAATCAGCATCGACTATAAGCGCCATCCACTACAGGGAAGCGCGGGTTGATGACATACCAGGAGCTGCAGGCGGCCTACGACAAGCTGCTGCAGGAGAACGAACGGCTCAAGCGGGTCGCCGAGGATGCGCGGGAGAAGCTGGAAGCCGCCATGGACGGCACCGGCCTGTGCATCTGGCAGAACCATGTGCCCACCGGCAAGCTCATCATCTTCAACCGCCGCTGGGGCGCCATGCTCGGCTACCAGCCCAAGGAGCTGTCGGCCCACTTCGACGTCTGGCGCGAGCACCTGCATCCGGAAGACAGGGAGCGGGTGCTACAGGCTTTCTTCGATCACCTGAGCGGCAAGAGCCCGTTTTATCAGGTGATGCACCGGATGATCGCCAAGGATGGCAAGACCACCTGGGTGCTGGATCGGGGCCGGGTGGTGGAGCGGGACGCACAGGGCAACCCCATCCGGGTGATGGGTACCCACATCGACATCACCCACGAGAAAGAGTACGAGCAGCAGCTGGCCCAGCTGGCCCACCGGGATCCCCTCACCGGCCTGCTCAACCGCACCGCGTTGCAGCGCCAGTTCCCGCAGGAGTACCAGGCGATCTGCTTCATCGATCTCGACGACTTCAAGCAGGTCAACGACAACCTGGGCCATCGCGCCGGCGACGAGCTGCTGATCGCCCTCACTCGCCGGCTGCGCGACTGCTGCGAGGAGGGGGTGAAGATAGGCCGGCTCGGCGGCGACGAATTCGTGCTGCTGCTGCCCTGGACCAGCGACGATCCCCGTACCAGCCACCTGGCCCGCCAGTGCATCAACGCCATCTCCACCCCGTTCGAGCTGCCCAACGGCGACGCCTCGGTGGGATTGAGCATGGGGATTGCGGCGATCCGGCCGCAGGATGATTTCAGCACGGCGCTGGCTCGCGCCGATCAGGCCATGTATCGGGTCAAGCGCAGCGGCAAGCGGGGCTTCTACGTCTCCCAGCCGAGCGGCCAGCCGCTGCTGGATCAGGAGCAGGTCAACGAACGGGGGCTCGGCCACCAGCCTCGCTGCTGACGGCCCGGCTCAGCTGCGCTGCCAGCGCCGCAGCAGGCGCCCGCGCAGGCCGCAATCGAGCAGCCAGCTGTTGTCGAACACCCGCAGCAGCGCCGGCTTGGCGTGGCGGGACATGGCCACCGCGTGAAAGCGGGTCTGCTGCTTGCGCTGGCGGTTCATCCGCTCCAGCAGGCTGTGGGGCAGGCTCTGGGCGATGAAGTCGGAGACCACCAGCACGTCCGCCTTGGCAAAGGCGGGGTCATCCAGCTTGATCAGGGCCTTCTCGAGGCAGGGCACCAGATCGGTGCCACCGTGAAAACTCATGGAGAGGAAGCGCTCCGCCTTGTCGAGCCCGGTGTCGGCGGTGATCTCCAGGGTCGCCACCTCGGTGGAGAAGAGCATCAGGTAGCAGCCCCGCTTCTCGTCCATCGCCACCTTGAGCAGCGCCAGAAACAGCGCCTTGGCGCACTCCTCCGGGTATCCCCCCATGGAGCCCGAAGTGTCGATGCAGACGATGAAGGGCCCCCGCTGCTGCAACTGCCGCCCACCGAGTTCCGGGGTGCGCAGCATGATGCGCTGGTGCGGCAGGGTGCCGCGCGACTGGTAGCTGAGCAGGCGCCGCTCCAGATAGCGGCGGTAGAACTCCAGTTCCAGCTCAGGCAGCGCCAGCATCACCGCCTCGCTCGGCAACAGTCGCATCAGATCGCTGGCGGGGTGAATGCCCACCAGATCGTCCGGCACGTCGTCGGTCTGCACCTCTTCCAGCTCGTGCACCTGCACCGGCGGCACCGGCGAGTCGTTGGCCCGGTTGTCCTGCTGGCTGCGCCCCAGCAGGTTGGCGATCTCCGCCAGCAGCGGCTCGCGCTGCAACATGCGGGCGTACTGCTTGACCAGCACCAGGCTGCGCTTGTGCCAACTGCCCTGCGCCAGGTCCCACAGCCCGCCGGCGGAGATCTGGTTGGGGTCCAGCGCATCGGCCAGAGTGCGGCTCGCCAGCAGCTGATCTTCGATCTCCTGGCGCTGCTTCTCCCGCTCCGCCTCGGCGATCTGCTGCTGCAACTGCAGCAGACTGCCCACCAGGCTGGTGCGCCACTTCTCGATCAGCAGCTGGCGCTGGCTGTCGGTGGGGTGGGCCATCAGCTGGCGCACCAGGCTCCGCGCCTCGCCAGCGAAGGGACTGTACTGCTCCAGCCCATCCAGCAGGGCCGGCAAGCGTCCCATCAGCTCGGCCAGCGGCAACCCCTTGTGGGCCTGATAGAGGCGATACTCCTGCTCCAGCGCCACCGGCACCGGCTTGTGGCGCATCTCCTCCCCCAGCTGTTCGCTCCAGCGGCGGATGCGCTTTTTCAACAATTTGCCCTGCAGCGGAGAACGCTTGATGAACTCGGAGATCTTGGGGGTAGAGGCCAACAGCAGTGCCATCTCGCCCGCCAGCTCCCCCTCGCCGATAAGCAGCCCCAGATCCATCATGCCGATCTCAAGCATGGCGACCTCCGCCGACCGGGCTCACCACAGTCCCTTTCGCGCTCGCCATGGTTCAGGCGTCCAGCTGCGGCAGCCGGTCGTGCCAGTGGCTGAGGTCGGTGCGCAGCTGGTCCAGATCCCGGTTCAGCACGAAGAAGCTGTCCTCCACCTGCTGCAGCCAGTGGCGGCCGATGAAGAGGTGCTGCTGATGGCGCTCGAACAGGTTGCGCTGGCGCTTGAGCTCCTGCGCCAGCACGCCAGCCTCTGCCAGCAGCCCGGTCAGGGCGGCCTGCCAGGGGGCGATCACCACCTCGGGGATGGGGTTGCGCTCCACCAGCACCAGGGGGATTTGCTGGCGCTGCAAGTCCAGCACGTGCAGCCGCAGTTCGTCGTCCAGCACCAGCTCGTAGTGGCCCTCCTTGGGGTTGCCGAGCGGCCAGCCCACCAGTGCCTCGCCGGTGGGATGCCAGTGGGAGAGCAGGGTGCGGTCGAACACCAGCGTCTCAACCAGCCGCTCCGGATCGTCGCCATCCAGCGCCGCCGGGGTGAGCAGGTGGAAGTGCGCCAGTTTGCCGAACGGGCGGGCGTTGGCCAGCGGGATCTGGATGCCGCGGGCGCGGCGCCCGAACCACTGCTGGCGCTTTCTGGCCTTGCAGCACAGGCGCTGGGCCACGCTCTGTTTGAGCAGCTTGAACTGCTCCCGCAGCCCCATCAGTTGACGGGTCATGGCCAGCTGCTGATAGCCGTAGAGACGGGAGAACTCGGTCATCATCTCCAGCAGGGCGGTGCGCGAGGCCTCGTCATGCCAGAGGCAATCCTTGAACAGCAGCAGATCGAGCGGGGCCACCTCGTCGCGGCCGTTGAAAAAGGCGCTCGCCTTGATGAGCCTGACGGCCTTCTTCCAGCGCCGATCCGACACGTAGCAGCTGTGGGCCAGCTGGCTGTCGAGCTGCTGGCGCAGTTGATAGATGAGCTCGAAGCAGTCGTCCGGCAACCGGATCCGGTCGATCTGCTCCTGCCACTCCAGGTACTCCTCGCCGTGGATCTGCACCGAGGGCGGCAGATTCTGGTGGGATTGGCCGTCGCTGGCCAGCATGGCCTGGAAGTTGGCCTTCTCCTGCACCCGGTCCATCCAGATCCGCACCAGCATGCGGTCGTAGAGCGCCTCCAGCCCGCTGTCGGGGGCCGGCAGCTCGTTGGAGGCGGTCACCAGCAGCCGCATGGGGATGGGGTGCTGGCTGTCGCCGTTGCGAAACTGCCGCTCGTTGATGGCGGTCAGCAGGGTGTTGAGGATGGCGGGGCCTGCCTTCCAGATCTCGTCGAGGAACACCACCTCGGCCTCAGGCAGGTAGCCGGCGGTGAGCCGCAGATACTTGCCATCCTCCTTCAGCGCCTGAATGGAGAGGGGGCCGAACACCTCCTCCGGCGTGCTGAAGCGGGTCATCAGGTATTCGAAGTGGCGGGCATCGAAGAAGGCCAGCTTGAGGCGCCGCGCGATCAGGCTCTTGGCGATGCCGGGCGGGCCCAGCAGAAACACGCTCTCGCCGCACAGGGCCGCCAGCAGGCCGAGCCGCAGGGCATCCTGGCGCTCGTAGAGCCCCTCGCCGAGGGCCGACAGCAGGCGTGGCAGGCGCTCGTGAATGGGGGCGAGACGAAGATTCTGTGATGCTAAAGGTGGCATAGGCACACTTCCGATACTGGGGTTGTCTGGAACCGGCACACCCGCGACGCGATCGAAGGTTCCCTGTCCTGCTTGTTGGATTGTCGGGAGGCCGCCTGTGGCTCGCTCCGGCCGGTTGCCGAGCGCCGGGCCGCCTCACCTGGCTAAAACATACCGCAAAAGATGCAGCAAAACGCGTTCGAGTGTACCCTGCGCAGAGCTTTTTTCATCAATGCAGATCAAGACTGAGTCATCGTCCATGCAAGATCCAGTGCAGCTGACCACAGCGCGGGAGCCCGCCCCCAAGCAACCTGACCAGGCATCCGATCGCCTGCGGCAACACCTGCTGGCCCGGATGGGCATCCCAAGCTGGCAACTGCGCCGGCCAGCCCTGCTGGCGGGCCATCAGATTGCGCCCGCGCCGGCCAATGAGATCCCGGCAAGTGAGCAGGAGGCAGCCCCCGCCTCGGCCGTGCCGAGCGAGCCACCAAGCGGCAAGCTCTGGATCCTGGCGAGCCGGCTGCCCGCCCCCGGCCTGCTGGCGGATCTCTGCCAGCTGCTCGGCATCGGCAGCGACGAGGTCAACCTGTTGAGCAGCCTGCCCGTTGGCCACACTCCGCCCCTGCTCTGGCTGGAGGCGGCCGATCCCGCCTGGCCAGAGGCCCTGATCTGTCCGCTCGCGCCCAGCCCGGCCCAGAAACGGGCGCTGTGGCAGCAGCTCAAGGGGCGCCTCGGCTGAGCGCCGCGCCCCACCCTCTCTTCGTTCAGCCGCCCCGACCCGGAGCCATCATGGTGCAATTTCGTCCCCTGCTCGAGACCGACTTCGAGCTCATCTACCCCATCGAACAGGCTGCCCACAAGGAGCCCTGGAGCCAGGCCAACCTGCTCTCCTGCTTCGGGCCGCGCTACCTCAACGGCCTGCTGCTGGTCGACGGCCAGCCGGCCGGTTTCTACATCTCGGATCTGGTGGCGGGCGACAGCTCGCTGATGAACATCTGCGTGCACCCCGACTTTCAGGGCAAGGGGCTGGGGCGGGTGCTGCTCAAGGAGTACCTCACCCGCAGCAAGGCCAACAAGGCCGAGGCCTGGTTCCTCGAGGTGCGGGCCGGCAACAGCACCGCCATCAGCCTCTACGAAAGCGAAGGGTTTGCCGAGTACTGCCGGCGCGCCGACTACTACGGCACCGGCCAGGATCGGGAAGATGCCGTGCTGATGTCCCGCCTGTTCGACTTCGGCTAAGCCGCCGCGCTACATCTGCGGCACTACATCTGCAGCACTACAGCAGCGGTGCGTTGTCGAGGGCCGGATCCTGCAGGCTCTGAGTGGTGTGCAGCACCGCCTCGAACCCGGCGGCAGAGAGCGGCATGAAGAAGCCGCGCTGCCAAGTCACCCCGGGCATCCAGATCTGCTGGATATCCACCACTATCTTGATGGGCTTGAGCGGCTCGCCCGGCTGCTGCACATAGATGCCTGGCGGCGTTGCCACCTGCGGGAAGCGGCGCAGAATGTGCTCGCTGCCATCCCCCGCATCCGGGTTGAGGCGCACCTTGACCAGCCGGGCCAGCACCGGCGCCATCTCCGCTGACTGCCACAGGGTAGTATCCAGCAGCTTGCAGCGCCGGCATTTGGCGCGCTCGATCACGTAGAGCAGCGGATAGCCCTTTTGCAAGGCCAGCTGCTGCGCCTGCGCGTAGCCCTCGGCGCCGCTCAGCCAGGGGTTGTCCTCCTAGCTCCCCGTGCCTCCCAGCGTAAACCAGAGGCCGCCGGCCCCCGCCAATAACAGCAATACCCCGGTCACCACCCCCTTGATGCCGACACTCATTGTTCACCCTCCCTGAATGGCTCCGCATGTCAGACCCCATCATGCCTCAAGCTCACCCTAATTGACGACTTTGTGATCCAAGACAAATGGCGAACACTTGTAAGCTGTAATCTTAGAGTTTAAACTCCAGCGCGATTTTCAGTGCCCCTTAGGGCGTACAACTGTTACTTGAGGATGTCTGACTGATGCCGAAACACCACCTGGTTCGACTGATGCGGGAGCGTATCGCCCGGCTTGGCAACAAGGCCGCTCTGCGCGTACAACAGGATGGCCAGTGGCGTGCCATCGGCTGGCGTACTCTGGGACAGGCCATGGACTACTGTGCCCAGGCGCTGATCCGCGCCGGCCACCAGCCCACCGAGATGGTCGGCATCTATGCCCGCAACATGCCGGAGTGGACCCAGGCCGATCTCGGCATCCTGGCCGCCCGCGGCGTCAGCGTCCCCATCTACCCCACCAGCACGCTCGATCAGCTGCGCTACATCGTCAAAGATGCCGGCATCAAGGTGCTGTTCGTCGGCGAACAGCCTCAGTACGACCAGGCGCTGCAACTGATTGAAAGCGGCGAGATCCGCCAGCTGGTCGCCCTCGACGGCAGCGTCAACCTGCGCGGCTGCCCGCAGGCAAGCCACTTCCAGACGTTCCTGGTCTCCGGCAACCACCAGCCCAGCGAGCAGGTGCTGCGCGAGCGCGAGAGCCAGTACCGCATGGATGACCTGCTGACCCTGATCTACACCTCCGGCACCACCGGCGAGCCCAAAGGGGTGATGCTCGATTTCGCCAACATCGCCGCCTGCTTCGAGATGCACAACAGCCGCCTCGATCTGAACGAGCAGGATGTGTCGCTCTGCATGCTGCCGCTCAGCCACGTGTTCGAGCGGGCCTGGAGCTACTACGTGCTCTATTGCGGCGCCGAGAACGTCTACATCCGCGATCCGCAGAAGGTGATGGATGTCATCGGCGAGGTGCAGCCGACCGTGATGTGCGCCGTGCCACGTCTCTACGAGAAGGCCTACGCCATGATCCAGGCCAGGGTGGCCCAGGCGCCGCGTCTGCGCCAGGCCCTGTTCGGCTGGGCCACCAAAGTGGGCAAGCAGATGGTCGCTACCCGCCAGGCGGGCAAGACCGCCTCGCCGCTGCTCTACGGCCAGCTCTGGCTCGCCGAGCGACTGGTGTTTCGCAAGCTGCGCGCCCGCTTCGGCGGCCGTACCCGCTTCTTGCCGGTGGCCGGCGCCCGCCTCGCCGACGAGGTTAACTTCTTCTTCCAGGCCATGGGGCTCAACCTCAAGTACGGCTACGGCATGACTGAGACCACCGCCACCGTCTGCTGCTACGAAGACAGCCAGTTCAAGCTGGGCTCCATCGGCACGGCGCTCTGCGGCATCGAGGTGAAACTGGGTGAGAACAACGAGTTGCTGGTGCGCTCCCCCACCGTGATGCGCGGCTACTACAACAAGCCGGAAGCGACCGCCGAGGTGATGACCGAGGATGGTTTCCTGCGTACCGGTGATGCTGGCGAACTCGACAGCGAAGGCAACATCTACTTCACCGAGCGCCTCAAGGAGCTGATGAAGACCTCCAACGGCAAGTACGTGGCCCCGCAACTGGTGGAAGGCACCATCGGCAAGGATCGCTTCATCGAGCAGATCGCCATCGTCGCCGATGCCCGCCACTTCGTGTCGGCGCTGATCGTGCCCTGCTTCGAGTCGCTGGAAGAGTACGCCCGCTCCATCAACCTGCAGTACCAGTGCAAGACCGAACTGCTGCGCCACTCCAAGGTGGTGGAGTTCTTCGAGGCACGCATCCAGGATCTGCAAAAAGAGCTGGCCAAGTTCGAGCAGGTGAAGAAGTTCACCCTGCTGCCGAGCGCCTTCTCCATGGAGCTGGGCGAACTGACTCCCACCATGAAGCTGCGCCGCAAGATCATCGAGTCCAAGTACCAGAGCGAGATCGAGGCCATGTATAACCATGTCTGAGTACAACCACGTCTGATACCGCTCGGGTTCAAGGAAATAAAAAAGCCGCTTCAAGAGCGGCTTTTTGCTGTTTGTCCGTCACTTACGGCAGCTTGACCAAGGGTTGCTCGCGCAGTTCGGTAGGGCGACCAGCCTGGATCTGCTCCACTCTGGCCAGAGCCTGTTTCACCTCGTCGGCGTTCTGCAGCAGGCGGTAGGTCAGATCGAAGGTCTTGGTCTCTCCCGGCTGGATTTTGGGGACCAGCCCCAGCGGGCGCTGGTACTTGGTGCTGTAGGCATAGCTGGTGCCGGGTTCGATGCCGGTCACATAGCCCTGAGCCCGGGTGTCGGTGTTCTTCCACAGGGTCAGCACCGGCAACTGCCTGGTGTTGTAGCCCACCGCCACCCCGGCACTGCCTGCCCGGTTGTTCAGCACCGCCAGGGTGTTGCCCTCGGCGTCGCTGTAGGGCACCAGATTGAACACCATCTCATCGAAGCCCTTGGTCGGCCCCAGATAGGTTTGCCAGCTCTTCAGCCCCCCCTTGGCGTAGTCGTTGAACGGGGAGATCTGCTTCACCGGGGAGCTGACGCGCGCGCCCTCCTCCAGGATGGGGGCCCCGAAGTTGCCGTGGTAGATGATCTGGTACTCGTTCTCGTAGTCGGCGTGGTTGGTCAGCTTGTCTTGCAGGGCAAACTCCGCCTGACCGGGCACGATGCTGAGCTGGGTCCAGGTGACCAGCTCGCTCATCTTGAAGGTGCGCTCGTCCACCCGGCCCAGCACGTGAATGGCGTAGGGTGGCTCCTCGTCTATGGTCACGCTGACCACGGAGGCCGGAATGTTCTGCACCCGGCCATGCAGACTCTTGAGGCGGCCGTCGTCATCTACTCCCGGGTGACCGGTCCACTCGTAGCCACAGCGCACCAGCATCTCGTTGAAGCCATCGAGCCAGCCGAGCCCGGCGCGGCTCTCCAGATCGATGAAGGCCGGATTGACCACCTCCTTGACCGGCGAATCCCAGCCGAGACGCAAGTCGGCGGCTCTGACCTCCTTGATCCCCATGCCACGGGTCGGGATCAGGGTTATCTTCATCACCCCGTTGTCGACAATCAGCAGGTCTACCCCCTCCTGACGCCCGCCATGCAGCCGTTTCTTCTCGATGCTGAACGGTGCCGGACTCTTGATCCCCAGCTTGTCGCTGGTGATTTTCCAGTCCCCCACATCCAGCCCCTGCTGGGAGTCGGTCAGCAGGAATTCGGCAGCCTGGCTCGAGCTGGCGCCCAGCGCGAACAGTACGGCAATGGAAAGTCTCTTCAACATGGATTTATCCTCGTGTCTCTTGTTTTTGTGAAAGCTGAATCGTTTCAGTTATCGAGAAATTAGGCGGCAAGCCCATCAGACTCAAGCTGCAAAAGAGGAAAATGTGAGCCGATTGACAATAAAACCGCCCATCGCGCTGCTGAAGTGAAGGCTGACTCACAGTTATTTTCGGGCCCGTGACGGCCAACCGCCCACTGGAGAGCGAGAATAAAAAAGCCGCTCCGAAGAGCGGCTTGCAGCAGAAGTGGATCCCGTCAGGCCGGGGTCTTGCTGGTCCCGAAGTAATCGGCCAGGAAGTCGTCGAACGACAGGCTGTCGCTGCGCTCGCGTTCCCGCTGCTTGGCCAGCGAGTCGCGGGCCTCGCCGGCAAAGTAGGCCTCGTCCCAGTACTGCAGCTCACCGGCCAGCATCTCTTCCCGGTAGCGGTTGGCCAGCTCGTCGCCGAAGCAGCCATTGTCCTGGCCGCTCTCCAGCAACTGCTTGAGCAGGCGGGCTGAGTAGGTGAGCTCGGGGTTGAGCAGCTTCTCGCGGTGCATCGCCAGGGTCTCGCGGTAGCGGTTGCGACCGCAGCAGCGATCCAGCAGCGCGGCGACCTCGGCCAGCTCGTCGAACAGCTTGAGACCGTACTCCTTCAGGCCGATGGCATGACCCTGCTCGTCTTCCAGCTCGAGGCCGGGACGACGCCCCTCCAGCACCACCTTGGTCTGGTTGCGGCGATTGCGGGCAATCTCCTCGTCGCCCAGCACCGGGGACGGGCGCAGCAGGCACCAGACCAGGAACAGGTCGAAGAAGCGGATCTGATCAACCTCGATGCCGTACGGGGTGAAGGGGTTCACATCCACGGTGCGCAGCTCGATGTATTCGATGCCGCGCTGCTCCAGCGCGTCCGACGGCTTCTCGCCGCTGCGCGGGGTGCGCTTGGGCCGGATCGGAGCGTACAGCTCGTTCTCCAGCTGCAGCACGTTGTCGTTGAGCTGACGGTACTCGCCGTTCACCTTGACGCCGATCTTGGCGAAGTCGGGATCATGGGTGTTGATGGCACGACGCAGGCTGCTGACATAGGCCGGCAGGCTGTCGTGACTGATCTTGAGCCCCGCCTGGGCGCTGTTGGTGTAGCCCAGATCCGACAGCCGCAGCGCGGTGGCATAAGGCAGATAGAGGGTGCCCTTGCCGGTCTTCTGGAACGGCAGATTGCTCTTGCGCCCCTTCAGGAAGGAGTCGCAGATGGCTGGCGAGGCGCCGAACAGATAGGGCACCAGCCAGCCGAAGCGGTAGACGTTGCGGATCAGCCCCATGTACTTGTCGGAGATGAAGCGCTGGCTGCAGCACCCCTCGCACACCAGCTCCTGCCACTCGCACCAGAAGCTGTCCGGCATGGAGAAGTTGAAGTGCACCCCGGCGATCACCTGCATCAGGCTGCCGTAGCGGTTCTTCAGCCCCTGCCGGTAGAGGGTCTTCATCCGGCCGATGTTGGAGCTGCCGTACTGGGCCAGCCGGATGTTCTCCTCGTCGCCGACGAAGCAGGGCATGGACAGCGGCCAGATCCGTTCATCACCGAGATGGTGGATGGTGTGACGGTGGATGTCGCCAAGCTGTTCCATCAGGCTGTCGATGGAGTCGGTGGCCGGCGTGATGAACTCCAGCAGGCTCTCCGAGTAGTCGGTGGTGATGTTGGCATGGGTCAGCGCCGAGCCCAGACTGCGGGGGTGATCGGTCTGGGCCAGGGTTCCTTCCGGGGTGATGCGCAGACATTCACGTTCGATCCCGCGCCGGATCCCCTTGAGGGCGGTCAGCCGTTCCGGCGAACCCAGGGCGGTCAACAACTCGGTGAGTGACAAGCTTGTCGTAGTCATATTCACGGCTCATGTGTGGCCGCCCCACAGGGGGGCGGCGCTCTTTATTATGTAGCGCCCTCAGGGCAGCTGCAGCGGATAGATGGGAAGATGAAGCTCCTTCAAGGGTTTTTCAAGCTTTTGCTTGTCCCCCACCACCACAATCACCATCTCGGCCGGGTCAAGCCAGCGTGCCGCACTGGCCTTGAGCGTCTCGGCCGACACCGTCTTGATCAGGTTGTTCTGGGCCTGCACATAGTCCGGCTTCAGGTCGTACATGATCATCTGCAGCAGGAAGCCCGCCTTCTGGCCCAAGGTCTCGTAGGAGAGGGCATCCTGCTGGGAGACGGCGCTGCGCATGTAGGCGAGCTCCACCGGAGTCGGGCCGTTCTTGCGGTAGTTGTCCATCTCCTTGAGGAACTGGCGGATGGCATCCGCAGTCGCATCGGCCCGCACATTGGCACCGGTGGCGAAGGTACCCGCCTCGCGGTTGGCGGAGAAGCCCGAGCTGGCACCATAGGTGTAGCCCTTGTCTTCGCGCAGGTTGAGATTGATGCGGCTGTTGAAGTTGCCGCCCAGGTTGAAGTTCATCAGCCCGGCGGTGAAGTAGTCACCCGTGGTATCGAACGGCATGGCGCGGCGGCCGATACGGATCACCGACTGGGGCGCCCCCGGCTTGTCCACCAGATAGATGCCCGGCTTTGCCTGCTCACCCGCCGGCTTGAGGCTGCCCAGAGAGGGCTCGGCCCCCTTCCACTGGGTCAGGAAGGCGAGTTGATCCTCCACCTGGGCCTGGGTCACGTCACCCACCACCACCACCTTGGCGTTGGTCGGGTTGTAGTAGTTCTGATAGAAGCGCTTCACGTCCGCCAGGGTCAGCTTCTCGACATCGGCCAGCACGCCGTCACCCGGTTGACCGAGGCGGTTCTGCTTGCCGTAGACCAGTTCGCGGAATGCCTGACCGGCCAGCCACTCCGGCTGCTGCTCGCTCTGCTTCATCCCTTGCAGCATCTGCGCCTTGACCCGCTCGAAGTCGGCTTCGCGCATGCCGGGCCGCTCGAACACCTCGCGTACCAGCGCCAGGGTCTGCGGCAGCTTGTCGGTCAGGCTGCTGATGGTGACCAGGTTGTTGTACTGGGCGCTGGAGACGCTGACGCTGGAGCCGAGCTTTTGCAGCTCGTCGCTGAGCTGGGCCTCGGTCAAACGCACCGAGCCCTGCCCCATCATGCTGGCGGTGAGGCTGGCCAGCCCCAGTTCGCCCTTGCCCTCGGCCCGCATGCCACCCGGCAGGGCGACCATGATGGAAACGGCGGGAATTTCGTCGCTCTGGGTGCCGATGATCTCGATCCCCTTGTCGAGCTTGCCGTGCCAGATGGCGGGCACCTTGACGCTCACCGCATCGGCCGCCTTGGGCTGCACGCTGCGATCAAAATCGTCTTTCACCGGTCGCTCGGCCAGCACCTGATCATGCTTGGCATAGTCCGGCAGCTCGCGCTTGGCCGGGGTGAAGTTCGGTTTGGCGGCCTGCCAGTCGCTCTTGCCCTTGGGCACCACGCTCAGCACCACCGCCGGCTTGTTCAGGATGAACTTGTCGTAGGCGGTCTTGACCTGCTCCGGGGTCACCTTGCCGATGGCATCCAGGCTCTTGAAGACATAGTTGGGATCCTGGGCGAACACCTGGCCCATGGCGAGCTGGCTCACCTTGCCGGAGACGCTGTCCAGACCCCAGATGGCCGAGGCGCGATAGCTGTTGATCGCCTTCTCCAGATCCTCAGGCTTGAGGCCGCGACCGGCGAACTCGCCGATCACCTTGTCCACCTCGCTCTTGAGGGTCTTCAGGCTGCCGTCCACCGCCGGGTTGGGATAGGCGTAGACGGTCAGAGTACAGGCCAGCTCCTCGCAGTAGTGGGAGGCGCCCGCATCAATCGCCTTGCCGCTCTTGACCAGCGACTGGTAGAGCATGGAGCTGGCGCTGCCGCCCAGCACATCGGCAAACATGTCGAGCGCCGGCTCCTGCGGATCGCCGAGCGACACGGTCGGGTAGCTGATGTAGAGCAGCGGCAGATGCACCTTGTCCTCAAGCGTCACATAACGGGTCTCGGGCAGGGTGACGGGCTGGGGGGTCGGCTCGGCCACGTCCGGGCCACGCGGGATGGAGCCGAAATACTGCTCAATCCAGGCCAGCGCCTGCTTGGTATCGAAGTCGCCGCCCAGGGTCAGGGTGGCATTGTTGGGGCCATACCAGCGCAGGAAAAACTGCTTGAGGTCGTTGACGTCGACCCGGTCGAGATCCTCCACGTAGCCGATGGGCTGCCAGGAGTAGGGGTGGGTGCGCGGGTAGAGCGCCTCCCCCACCTTCTCGCTCACCAGACCGTAGGGCTGATTGTCGATGCGCTGGGCCCGCTCGTTCTTGACGGTGGCGCGCTGGATCTCGAACTTCTTCTGGCTCACCGCGTCGAGCAAGAAGCCCATGCGGTCGGCCTCCAGCCACAGCACCTTCTCCAGCTGGTTGGCCGGCACGGTCTCGTAGTAGTTGGTGCGGTCCTTGTTGGTGGTGCCGTTCATGTCACCGCCAGCTTCGTTGATGATCCGCATGTGCTCCTGATCCCCCACATGCTTGGAGCCCTGGAACATCATGTGCTCGAAGAAGTGGGCGAAACCGGACTTGCCCACCTGCTCGCGGGCCGAGCCCACGTGGTAGGTGACGTCCAGGTGCACCAGGGGATCGGATTTGTCGGGCGCCAGAATGACGGTCAGGCCGTTGTCCAGCTTGTACATCTGATAGGGAATGCCGAGTTTGCCCTCTTCCTTGACCTGTTCCGACACCAGGGTGGGTGCCGCCAGCACGGGCAGGGAGAAGCCCAGAAGCATGCTTAATGGAATGAGTTTGTTCACGGTTACCTCGTGAGTGAAGCTAGAAGATCTGCCTGGCCAGCAGAAAGACCAAGGCATAACGCAACAATTTGCCGAGCCCGATGAGAATGAGAGAGCGCCAGAAGGAGAGGCGCAGCCAGCCGGCCAGCAGACAGAGACCATCGCCGATCACCGGCGTCCAGGCCAGCAGCAGACACCAGTGGCCATGTTGTTTGAGCCAGCCGAGGGCTTTTTGTTCCCCACGGCCTTGAAAATCTTCCGGTTTTTTCTTGAAGGTGGCGAGCCAGCCGAGCCACCAGGTGGTCATGGAGCCGAGGGTATTGCCCAGCGTCGCCCACAGCAGCAGGCTGGCCATGCTCCACTCCCCCTTGGTCGCCATGGCCCCCAGCAGCACTTCCGAGCTGCCGGGCAGCAGGGTGGCGGAGGTGAAGGCGCTCAGAAACAGCCAGCCGAGCCCCAGTTCGGTGATGCCATTCATCCGGCCAGGTCGTCCGCGGCGGGCATGCGCAGCAACAGCTTGCCACGCACGTGGCCCTGCTCGATGGCCTGATGGGCCAGCGCCCCCTCGGCCAGGGTATACTCCCCGGCGACCGTGACCTGAACCTCACCCTGACGCAGCAGGGTCAGCATCTGGCTCAGCTGCTGGCGGTCGGGGTGTACCAGCATGCCGAGCACCTCGATGGCGCTGCCGGCCGCGGCATCCTTGATCTGCTGGGCACTGATGGTGGGCACCGTCACCAGCCGGCCACCCGGCTTGACGCAGGCGAGCGCCGCCTTGCCGCTCTCGCCACCCACCAGATCCAGCACCAGATCGACCTGGCCCACTTGGGCTACCCAGTCTGCGTCATGGTAATCCACCATCCCACTGGCCCCCAGCCCGTGCAGGAAGCTGTGGTTGTCGCGACTCGCCGTCGCCACTACCTCGGCGCCATAGGCGCTGGCAAACTGCACCGCCAGGTGGCCGACACCGCCGGCACCGGCCAGGATCAGCACCCGCTGCCCTGCCTTGAGGGCGCCGTGTTCAAACAGCCCCTGCCAAGCGGTGAGGCCCGCCAGCGGCAGCGCCGCCCCTTGCCTGAGGCCAATCTGCTCCAGCCTGACCAGCTCCTCCTCGCGTGCCACCACGGACTCGCCGTAGCCGCCGGCCGCGAGGGGAAAGCCCACCAGGCCGCACACTCGATCCCCCTCGGCCAGCGCGGTGACGCCGGGGCCTATCTTCTCCACCACCCCGGCCACGTCATAACCCGGCGTCCAGGGCAGCTTGTCCTTGTTCTGGGCCGCCGCCCAGCCGAGGCCGGCCCGGGTCTTGGCATCGATGGGGTTGACCCCCGCAAAACAGATGCGCACCCGCACTTCGCCGTCGGCTGGCACCTTGTCTAGGGAAGGGTTGAGCCGAAGTACCGAGGGGTCGCCGAATGCGGTAATCTGTAGCTGCGTCATTGCACAATCCATCCTGTTGATTGATCAAGGGTCAACAGAATAACAGCGAGGACACCATGGCTCGAATGTTTCTTATTCCTCTGTTGCTGGCCCTGGGGTGGTGGGCGTTTCTGCTCTACTTCCGCATCCCGCTCAAACAGGGGGCCAAGGGCTTTTACTGGATCATCGGCATCGGCGGCGGGCTGGCCGCCTTCCTCAGCCTGATGATGGTGCTGACCCACTAGCACAGCCCCCGCGCGGCAATAAAAAGGCCACCCTGCGGTGGCCTGATGATCAACTCCCCTGCGAGCTGAGATGGTAGTGGCGGTTGCTGCCCTGCCCCAGCACCCCCTGGGCCAGCAGATGCTGGAACACCCGATCCACCTCCTCCAGCGACAGCGACAGCGCCTCTGCGACCCGCCGCTTGCTGCACTTGAGCTCGCCGCTCTCCAGCGCGCTGCGCACCTGAGCCACCACTTCCGGCTCGGGCTCCGGTCTGGCCATCACGGCGGGCACCATGGCCGCCACCTCAGCCTGGCGGGCCAGGGTCTGCTCCCTGGCCTGCTGCCACAGCCAGCTGCGGCGAAAGCGGTTCTCCTCGCCGATCAAGCTGACGAAGAAGGCGCCGAACACGTCGAGCAGCACGGAGAGGAAGCAGACCAGCAGAAACTGCACCTGGCTGATACTCATCCCCACCCCGTCCGCCAGGCTGCTCATCAGCCCCAGCATGGAGGATTGCTCGTTGATGGGCTTGGCGTCGCGCTCCTGACGCAGCTCGTCCTGGCGCAGCCTGAGCTTGGTGTTGGCCTGCTGCAGCCCGCTGACGCCGCTGGAGATACGCGCCATCTCGATGTACTTGCGGGCCGCCTCCTCGTTGAGCTGGATCTGTCGCTCTATGCTGGCGATCTGCTCGTCGAAGCGGGCGATCTCCCGTTCATGGCGCGCCTGTTGGTTGAGGATAGTGTTGGTGGCGCTGTTGATGCCGCCGATGCTGCCACCGATGGAGATGGCGGCCAGCACGCTGTAAAACAGCAGCGACCAGAAGGCCCCGCTCAGCTCCCGCCGCGCCTTGCACTCGCCGTACTCGTACCAGACGTAGAACTTGCCCAGCTCGAAGATGATGGCCAGGCCGCCGAACAGCCACTTCATCAGAGGGTTCTCGTCGATGGAGAGAAACAGCAGCAGGGAGAAGACGATGGAGGCCAGAATGGCCAGCCCGGTAAAACTGTACACCGTGGTCAAGGCGAACCACCCCTTGGGGTAGCGCAGCACGGTAGAAGCCTGTGTAGTCATGATGAAGGGGGTGCGATATGCAGGAAAAGTTGGCTGCCGATTATAGTCAGCCGAGCCACAGAATGAAGGCTAATCATTTGAATTGACTCAGATACCTTCACAAACGGACAGGCTGCGACCAGATTGGGCAAATTGTCGGCGCCTCCCCGTTGTCCGCCGCGGCAAACCCCGCTAGCCTGATCGCCTGCCCGCCCGCGGCAAGTCGGCATGACATGCCCGCCAACTGATGTCGTGCCCGGTTCCGGCCCGGTTAAGGCGCCAGCTTCTACACTGAGACCAATCCTTCCGCACTTGAGGTCATCATGCACAAATCCATCCTGCTGCTCTCCCTGCTGCTCGTCCAAGGCGTGGCCATGGCGGCGCCCCCCTCCAAGAACAACGATGGCGTCAAACTCTCCACCGACGACATCAAGCTGGACATCAACTGGGATCAGAAAGAGTACGACTGGTGGCAGAGCAACTGCCTGGATCTCGGCATCGGCGACAGCCGCATCCAGCTCAACTGCGACAAGATGGACGGCAAGTACCGGGACCACTACAACCGCAGCATCCACAGCGGCAACAACCCGGGCCAGGGCCACAACAAGCAGAAAGGCAACGGCAACGGCAACGGCAACGGCAACGGCAAGAAGAATTGATCCTCATCCCCGTCACCCTGACACAGGGGCCGAGGCCCCTGTGTCCATTTCTCTACCAGTAGTTCTCCGCACTGATGTTGCCGGGCGCCCGCCGCAGGTTCTTGGTCAGCCCCAATGACAGCAGGGTCTGCTGGGTCTCCTTCACCATGGCCGGGTTGCCGCAGATCAGCACCTGACTCAGCTCGGGAGCAAATTCCAGCCCGACCCGCGCCTGCAGCCGGCCGTCGGCGATGGCTGCCGGGATCCGCCCTGCCATCGCCTCGGGCCATTCCTCCCGGCTGACGAAGGGCACATAGCGAAAACGCTCGCCGTGGCGGGCGGCAAAACCCGCGATAAGCTCCCGGTAGCTCAGCTCTTCCCCCTTGCGCACCCCGTGCACCAGCACCAGATTCTCGAAACGGGCGAAGGCTTCCCCGTCGGCCAGCATGGAGAGGAAGGGGCCGATGGCGGTGCCAGTGGAGAGCAGCCAGAGATCGCGCCCGGCCGGTACCTCGTCCAGGGTCAGAAAACCTGTCGCTAGGGATTGCACCAGCAGGCTGTCGCCCGCTTGCAGGGAGCCGAGGGACGGAGTCAGTTCCCCATCGGGGATCTCGACGAAATAGAACTCGTGATAGGGGGCTGACGGGGGATTGACGAAGGAGTAGGCCCGCTGGACGCGGCGATCGCCCTGCTCGAGAGCCAGTTTGGTGAATTGCCCCGCCTTGTAGGGGGCCAGCTCGGCCGCCACACGCAGGGAGAACAGGGTGGGTGTCCACTCGATACGCTCAAGGACGCGACCTTCGACCCAGGCCATAGGGATCTCCTCCAGAAGAACGGATCCTTACTCTAACCCTGGGCCTGAAAATAAAAAACCCGCGCAAGTGCGCGGGTTTTTTCTGCAAAAGCGAATCGCTATTACAGGGCAACAACCTGGATCTGTACGGTTGCTTTGACGTCAGCGTGCAGCTGAACAACAACTTCGTAGTCACCGGTGTTACGCAGAACGTTGCCCATGCGGACTTCGCTCTTGGCAACGGCTACGCCGGCAGCAGTGATGGCTTCAGCCACGTCACGGGTACCGATGGAACCGAACAGCTTGCCTTCGTCGCCAGACTTGGAGGCGATAACAACGGCAGCCAGTTCACCCAGCTTGGCAGCGCGCTCTTCAGCGGCAGCTTTACCGGCAGCCAGTTTGGCTTCCAGCTCAGCACGGCGAGCATCGAAGGTCTCGATGTTGGCCTTGGTAGCCATAACAGCTTTGCCTTGCGGGATCAGGTAGTTACGGGCATAACCAGCTTTCACGGAAACTTGGTCACCCAGACCGCCCAGTTTGGCGATTTTGTCGAGCAGGATAACTTGCATTACCTTTCCTCTATAAATTTCGTTGAGTTAGGCTTAAGCGCCGGACCGATTCTTACTTGTTGTGCAGATCGGTGTACGGCAGCAGAGCCAGGTAACGAGCACGCTTGATGGCGCGTGCCAGCTGACGCTGATACTTGGCGCGGGTACCGGTGATACGGCTCGGTACGATCTTGCCAGATTCAGTGATGTAGTTTTTCAGAGTAACGATATCTTTGTAGTCGATCTCGGTAACGTTCTCGGCGGTGAAGCGGCAGAACTTACGACGACGGAAATAACGTGCCATGGCCTTTATCCTCTAGTCAGTGATCCAGAATTACTCTTCGGAAGCAGCTTCAGTAGCTTCTTCACGGCGCTCGTCGTCACGACGGGTGAAGCGCTCTTCCTTGGCCTTGGCCATCGGAGAAACTTCAGTTACGGCGTGCTTGGTGCGCATGATCATGTTGCGGATAACGGCATCGTTGAAGCGGAAGTTGGTTTCCAGCTCATCGATAACGGCTTGCTCTGCTTCTACGTTCATCAGAACGTAGTGGGCTTTGTGCAGTTTGTCGATCGGGTAAGCCAGCTGACGACGGCCCCAATCTTCCAGGCGATGAATGGTACCACCGGAGGTGGTGATGGCGCCGGTGTAACGCTCGATCATGCCAGGTACTTGCTCGCTCTGGTCCGGATGAACCATGAAGACGATTTCGTAATGACGCATTTTAGCTCCTTACGGATTAATTCAGCCTCCGCCCAGGTGCAGCCAGACCTCGGAGGCAAGGAACATAATGGTGTTTAGACGCTGCTTTTCTAGGGCGGCGTATTGTACAAAATCCCATCCCTCACTGCAACCAGCCGCCACCGATGTTTTTATCTATGAGAACAATACAAAACTTCAATTGATAATAATTATCATTTAGATCTATTCTATCTCCATGCACTTATGGAGGCTGATACCATGCAACCCGCGCTGACCACGGCCATCCCGGCCCGCAAATTCAAACTGACCCTGCTCGGGCCGGCCTTTATCGCCGCCATCGGCTACATAGATCCGGGCAACTTCGCCACCAACATTCAGGCAGGTTCCACCTTCGGCTACCAGCTGCTGTGGGTAGTGGTGTGGGCCAACCTGATGGCCATGCTGGTGCAGACCCTCTCGGCCAAACTCGGCATCGTCACCGGCAAGAACCTGGCGGAACACATTCGCGACCGGCTGCCCAAGCCAGCAGTCTGGGCTTACTGGGTACAGGCGGAGATCATCGCCATGGCCACTGATCTGGCCGAATTCATCGGGGCGGCCGTGGGCTTCAAGCTGCTGTTCGGGGTCACCCTGCTGGAAGGGGCCGGCATCACCGCCGTGGTCACCTGGGGCATTCTGATGCTGCAGTCCCGCGGCCAGAAACCGCTGGAGTTTGTGGTGGGCGGCCTGCTGCTGTTCGTGGCGGCGGCCTACATCGTCGAGCTGGTGTTCTCCCGCCCCCATCTGCCGAGCCTGCTGGAGGGCGCCCTTTTCCCCGGCCTGCCCAACAGCGACGCCGTCTATCTGGCGGCCGGCGTGCTCGGTGCCACCGTGATGCCCCACGTCATCTACCTGCACTCGGCATTGACCCAGCACACCCAGGATCAGGGCTCGGTCCCCCAGCGGCTGCACACCACCCGAGTCGACGTGGCCATCGCCATGACCATCGCCGGCTTCGTCAACCTGGCCATGATGGCCATGGCGGCGGCCGCCTTCCACAGCTCCGGCAACCAGCAGGTAGCGGAGCTGGAGTCGGCCTACCAGACCCTGACCCCGCTGCTGGGGCAGGCGGCCGCCACCCTGTTCGGCCTCTCGCTGGTCGCCTCCGGTATCAGCTCTACCGTGGTGGGCACGCTGGCCGGCCAAGTGGTGATGCAGGGCTTCGTGCGCTTCACCATCCCGCTCTGGCTGCGCCGCGCCATCACCATGGCCCCCGCCTTCGTGGTGATCGCCATGGGCCTCAACACCACCGAAATCCTGGTGCTGAGCCAGGTGGTGCTGAGCTTCGGCATCGCGCTGGCGCTCATTCCGCTGCTGATATTGACCGGCGATCGCGCCCTGATGGGGCAATATCGCAACCACCCGGTGACCCAGGCAGTCGGCCGCCTCATCGTCGCCCTGGTGATCGGGCTCAACGCCTACCTGCTGGTCGCCATGATCTAGCCCGCCATCCCCTCCCAAGGCCGGCTCGTTAACCGAGGTTAATGAGCCGGCTTGCGCTTTGGCGTATGCTGGCGGCTCTCTTCCTCTTCGATTTGCGGGAGCCATCCATGCCACATACCCGAGCCAGCTTCGTGCTGGGCCACTATCAGGAGCAGGCCAGCGTCACCTGCTGCCAGAGCGGCGACACCAGCCTGCTGGTCACCGACCTCACCCCTTTTCATCCCCAGAGCCACCTCTGGCCCGATCAGCCGGGTGACGTGGGTACCGTGCATTGGGAGGGCGGTGACGCGACCGTCGGCCCCTGCCGCATGGGGGCCATCAGTCCGGATGGGGAGCTGTTCGTCGACCAGGCGATCCCGGTCAAGCGGGGCGCAGAAGGGTGGCGCTTCGTGGTGGTGCACCCGCTGGCTGGCCACTGTGTGCTGGCTGTTGGCAGCCAGGTGACACTGCGGGTGGATGCCGAGGCCCGCCACGCCCTGAGCCTGGGCCACAGCGGCTGTCATCTGGCGGCACTGGCGCTCAACCGGGCGCTGATGCCTTACTGGCGCAAGGAGGTCAACGAGCAGGACGCGCTGGATCAGCCGGACTTCGATCGCCTCGCCATCCAGACCTCGCGGGTCGAGCCCATGGGTTCGCGCGAGCAGTACCGGATCGGCAAGAGCCTGCGCAAGAAGGGAGTCAACAGCGAGGCACTGCTGGCAGACCTGGCGCAGATAGAAGAGATGATCAACAAGCAGTTGGCAGACTGGCTGGCGGCCGGTGGCGAGATCCGCCGCAGCCGGGCCGGCGAGGCGATCATCGACTCCCGTTACTGGCACTGCTCGCTGGAAGGTCGGGAGGTCACCATCCCCTGTGGCGGCACCCACGTGGGCAGCCTGGCCGAACTGGGGCTGGTACAGGTGCAACTGGCCTCCTGTGAGGAGGGGTTCACCCTCACGACCCGGGTCACTCCCTGACCGGCCGGCCCGGATGCCTTAATCCGCCTACCCCTAGCCGAGACGGATCAGCAGGATCCCGCCCAGGATCACCAGGGCGGCCAGCAACCGGACCCGCCCCAGCGTCTCCCCCAGCCAGCCCCAGGAGAGCAGCACCGCAAACAGCACGCTGCTCTCGCGCAAGGCCGCCACCAGGCCGATGGGCGCCTTGGTCATGGCCCAGATGACGATACCGTAGGCCAACAACGACAGGGCGCCCCCGATGGCGCCGCTGCGCCACGCCGCAGGCCCCAGCTCGCGCCAGGCGGTGCGACTCTGCCAGCGCATCAGCAGCGGCATCATCAACGCGGTGAGGGCGAACAGCCAGAGGGTGTAACGTATCGGCTCACCGGCCGAACGGGCTCCCGCCCCATCGGACAAGGTGTAGGAGGCGGTAAACAGTGCCGTGATGAGCACCGCCTGCAGCGCGGCCGGCGCCAGCCGCAGACCGCCGCGCCACGCCATCAGCAGCACGCCGCTCACCAGCACCACGGCCCCCGTCACCGCCACCATCCCCGGCACTTCACCCAGCAGCAGGGCCCCGAACAGCAGGGTCACCAGAGGGGCACTGCCCCGGGCCAGCGGATAGACCTGGCCGAACTCACCCAGCCGGTAGGCTCGACCGAGAAAAAGACAGTAGCCGCAGTGCAGCAGAATAGAGAGCGCCAGCCAGGGATATTCGGCCGCCACAGGCCAGCCCACCAAGGGCAGCAAGGGAGCGGCAAACAGGCCGGAGCAGAGGGAAACCAGCAAGACGCTGACGCGCCCCTCGGCCTGGCGCTTGGCCAGCGCATTCCAGAGCGCGTGCAGCAGGGCGGCCAACAGGATGGCAGCAAAGATGGTAGGGGTCACGACAGGGTTCCGATAGCAACAGGCCGCCCAGCATAGCCGGTTTGCCCGGCCATGACAGAGAGCGGCCTCATAAGATGCCTGTTTTTCTCACCCATCGGCCTGCTGCCGATGGGGATGTCATCAGCGCACTCGGCGCTGCCAGTGAATGGCCAGCAGGATAAAACTCACCCCGACCCAGAGGTTCCACGCCGGGATCTCGCCAAACAGCCAGACCCCCAGCAGCACCACGAACATCAGGCCAGAATACTCGGTCGCCGCGATGCGGTTGGCCTCAACCTGGCGATAGGCGTAGAAGCAGCTGGCATGATAGAGCAGTTGCATGATGCCGCTGCCGCCGATCAGCACCAGCAGTTGCCAGTCCACCGGCTGCCATTGATGTACCGCCAGCCCGGCGGTCAGCGGCAGAGCCAGCAGGTTGGCCCAGAACAGGGTCGCCACCACCGAGATCCCGGCTGGCAACTTGCGACCCGTAATGTTGAACAGCGCCAGGGTGAAGGCAGTAACCAGGGCGCCCAGCCCGGCCAGATGGAAATCCCCCGGCCGCAGCACGAACACCACGCCGAGCAGCCCCATGCCTCCCAGCAACCAGACGCGGGAATTGATCTTCTCCTTGAGCAGCCAGGCCGCCAGCGGCAGCGTCAGCAACGGGGAGACGTAGAAGATGGCGTTGGCCGTGGCCAGCGGCAGCTGGGTCAGGGCCAGCATCATGCCGCCCCCGCCGAGCAGGCAGAGGTGGCCGCGCAGCAGGTGCCACTTCCAGGCACCCAGTCCCCAGGCCGAGCGCGGAACCCGCAGCATGAAGGGCAGCAGCACCAGCAGGGTCAGCAGCTGGCGCAGGAACATATATTGGAAGGGACTGAAGCCGGGGCCGATCAGCTTGACCAGCACATCGGAGAAGGCCTGGGCCAGATTGCCCAGCACCAGGGTGATGATGGCGAAGGTTTGCAGGTCCAGTGCGAACCGCTTGCGCAACAACTCCATCAGCGACAGCCGCTCGAGTGGCGAACGCTAATAAAATGGCTCAACGGCTCAATCGCTGAATCTTGTTCTGAATTAATGGGGTAAAAGACCATTTTTAAAACCTATCCATCAACTGTTGCCGATTAATCACTCAGAGGGTACCCACTAACATGGCGCCGAGCACCCGTTTTCTTTACTACCTCAAGACATAATAATTTCATTGTTATGCTTAAAAGGTATTAAGAGGAGCTCATGCCGATGTGGGGAATGTCATCTTCCAGATAGGGTTCACCCACGGCAGTGAAGCCGTGACGACCATAGAAACCTTGCAGGTGTGCCTGGGCCCCGAGATAAATGCTGACCCCGGGCCACAGCCGGGCACACTCCTGCAGCGCCTGCTGCATCAGCCGGTGACCCAGGCCATCACCTCTCGCCTCGGGCGCCGTCACCACCCGACCGATCACCACCTGCTGCGCCTTGGCCACACCAGGTGCCATCAGCCTGGCATAAGCCACCAGTGCCCCATCCTGCCAGCCGAGCAGGTGCAGCACGTCGGGGCGCTTGTCGACGCCGTCCATATCGAGGAAAACGCAGGTCTGCTCCACCACGAAGACCCGGGATCTCAGGGTGAGCAGTTCATAGAGTTCGTTGACGTCGAGTTGTTCGAAAGATTTGAGAGACCAGTTCATGGGGGTTCCTTGCTCATGATGAGAAGGGCAGCATAGCCAGCCACACACGGGTCGGCATTAACCTTTGTTAAGATCCTTCAGCCGTTTGCGAATGCGGCTCAGGCTGATGGGGGTGATGCCGAGGTAGGCGGCGATCTGGTGATCGGGCACCCTGGCCTCCAGCGCGGGGAAGCTGCGCAGAAAGTGCTGATAGCGTGCCTGCGGACTCTCGGTCAAGAGCAGCAGCTCCTTCTCCTCCTTGATGCGCAGCTGCACCGCCAGCAGATGCTGATACCAGGCGGGCCAGCAGGAGAGCGTGCGCAGATCGGCCAGATTGAACAGCAAGAGCCGACAGGGCTCCAGCGCCTCCACGCTGTAGCGGGCCGGCTCGCCGCTGAGCAGGTGGTGGAAGTCGAGGAACTCGTCACCCTCCCAGTAGAACTCCTTGATGTACTCGCGGCCATCCGCCAGCACCACCTTGGCCCGCAGCAGCCCCTGCTCCACCATCACCAGCTGATCGGGTCGATCGCCGGCATGCCAGAGGCAGGCACGGGGGCTCAGGGTCAGCGGACGGGCAAAAGAGAGGAGGCGCGCGGCCTCCTGCTCATCTGTGACCCGATCCCGGCAAAACGGGGGTCTGTCCATTCAGCTTGCCTCAGGCACGACGCTGGCGCACGGCTTCGAACAGACAGACGCCGGTCGCTACCGAGACGTTGAGGCTGGATACCGCCCCTGCCATCGGGATGCTCACCAGCTCGTCGCAATGCTCGCGGGTGAGGCGACGCATGCCCTTGCCCTCTGCGCCCATCACCAGCGCCATCGGGCCGGTCAGTTTGGCCTGATACACGTCGTGATCCGCCTCGCCGGCAGTACCGACGATCCAGACGCCACGCTCCTGCAGCTCGCGCAGGCTGCGGGCCAGATTGGTGACCTGGATCAGCGGCACCACCTCTGCGGCGCCACAGGCGACCTTGCGCACGATCGGGGTCAGACCGGTGGCCTTGTCGCGCGGCACGATCACCGCATGCACTCCGGCCGCATCGGCGCTGCGCAGGCAGGCGCCCAGGTTGTGCGGATCGGTCACCCCGTCCAGCACCAGCAGGAAGGGTTGAGTCTGTTGCTCGGCCAACTTGTCCAGCAGGCTGGCCAGGTCGTGTTCGGCCAGCTTCGGCGCCTCTTTCACCCGGGCCATGATGCCCTGGTGATTGTTGCCCTCCGCCTTGTCGTCGAGCGTCTTGCGGTTCACGCTCTGCACCTTGAGGCCGAGCGCATCCAGCTCGGCCAGCAGGGGTTGCAGCCGGTCGTCATCGCGCCCCTTGAGGGCCCACACTTCGATGAAACGCTCCGGGGTGCGCTCCAGCAGCGCGGATACAGCGTGAATGCCGTAGATCAGTTCAGTACTCATTTAGTGCTCTTGGCCTTATCGCGAGCTTTTTTGCTCGGTCGTCTGTTGCTCGGTTTGGCGCGGCCGCCCTTGTCGGATTTGCCGTGATCCTTGCCCTCTTTACGTTTTTCGTGACGCTGTGCGCTCTTGGCCTTCTCTTTCTTGATCTCTGCCTGCTTGCGCGCCATCTCTTTGGCGTTCTTGCCAGTTGCCTTGAGCGGCTCTTCGACCATCACGAAGTCGATCTTGCGATCATCCAGATTCACGCCCATCACCTTGACCCGCACCTTGTCACCCAGACGGTAGCGGCGGCGGAAGTTCTCGCCGATCAGTTGCTGGTGCAGCGGGTCAAACTGGTAGTAGTCGTTGGTGAGGGTGCTGACGTGCACCAGACCGTCGATGTGGATCTCGGCCAGACGCACGAAGAAGCCAAAGCCGGTGACGCTGGCGATGACGCCGTCAAACTCGTCACCCACGTGATCCAGCATGTACTCGCACTTGAGCCAGTCGGCCACGTCGCGAGTGGCGTCATCGGCACGGCGCTCGGTCATGGAGCAGTGCTCGCCCATCGGGTCCACTTCTTCCAGCTGGTAGTGGTAGCCACCGCTCGGAGTCCACTTGTGGCGCAGGTTGGCCTGCTGCTCCTTGGCGGTCTGATACTTGATCGCCCGGTGCAGAATGAGGTCGGGGTAGCGACGGATCGGCGAGGTGAAGTGAGCGTAAGACTTCAAGGCCAGACCGAAGTGACCGATGTTGTCGGCCTGATAAATGGCCTGACGCATGGAGCGCAGCAGCATGGTGGAGAGCAGCTCCGCATCCGGGCGCCCTTCGAACTTGGCGGCCAGGTCGGCGAAATCTTTCGGCTCGGGCTCCAGGCCCCCCTTGAGCTCCAGACCCAGCTCGGCCAGGAAGTCACGAAAACCGGTCAGACGCTCTTCGCCCGGACGGTCGTGCACCCGGAACAGGGCGGCGGCCTCGTTCTTCTCGATGTAGCGGGCAGCGGCCACGTTCGCCTGGATCATGCACTCTTCGATGATCTTGTGGGCGTCGTTGCGCACCAGCGGCACGATGCGGTCGATCTTGCGCTGGGCGTTGAAGATGAAGCGGGTCTCTTCGCTCTCGAACTCCACCGCACCGCGCTGATGGCGGGCATGCTTGAGCGCCTTGTAGAGGTTGTTGAGCTCTTCGATGTGACCCACCAGCGGCTCGTACTGCTGACGCAGCTTGGGATCCCCTTCCAGGATCGCCGCCACCTTGGTGTAGGTCATGCGGGCATGGGAGTTCATCACCGCTTCGTAGAACTTGTAGCCGGACATGCGGCCGGCGGCGGAGATGGTCATCTCGCACACCATGCAGAGACGGTCAACCTGCGGGTTGAGCGAGCAGAGGCCGTTGGAGAGCACCTCCGGCAGCATGGGTACCACGAATTCGGGGAAGTAGACCGAGTTGCCGCGCTGGTAGGCTTCGGTGTCGAGGGCCGTGCCCGGCTTCACGTAGGCAGAGACGTCGGCAATAGCGACCCACAGGCGCCAGCCGCCGCCGCGCTTGGCTTCACAGAAGACGGCGTCATCGAAGTCACGGGCATCTTCCCCGTCGATGGTGACCAACGGCAGGGCACGCAGGTCGATGCGACCCTCTTTGGCCTTCTCCGGTACCTGTTCGCCCAGACCGGCAACCTCCTTGGTCACCTCTTCCGGCCAAGTGTGCGGAATGCCGTGGGTACGCAGGGCGATCTCGATCTCCATGCCGGGCGCCATGTTTTCACCCAACACTTCCAAGACGGTGCCGACCGCATTGAAGCGGGCGGTGGCGCGCTGATTGATGCGCACGACCACGACCTGGCTCTGGCGAGCCCCCTTGTTCTCCCCTTCCGGGATGATGATGTCCTGGCCGATGCGGCTGTCATCCGGCACCACGAAGCCGACGCCGTTCTCGACGAAGTAGCGACCGACAATGTCTGCTTCACGGGACTTGAGCAGGCGTACCAGACGCGCCTCCTGGCGCCCCTTGCGGTCGATCTCGGTAGGCTGCACCAGGGCGTAGTCGCCGTGCATCAGGCGCTGCATCTCGCGGTTGTTCAGGAACAGATCCGGGCCACCACCCTCGGGGCGCAGAAAACCGAAGCCATCTTTGTGGCCGAGCACGTAGCCTTTCACCAGATTCAGGCGATCCGGCAGGGCGTAACACTGGTTGCGAGTGAATACCAGCTGACCATCACGCTCCATGGCGCGCAGACGACGGCGCAGGGCTTCCAGCGGCTCTTCTTCGGTCAGCTTGAGGACCTTTGCCAGCTCTTCACGGGACATGGGCTTTTCATGGCCCTTGATGAGGTCGAGGATCATCTCGCGACTGGCGATGGGGTTCTCGTATTTTTCGGCCTCGCGTTCGAGGAAAGGATCTTTTTGAGACATAAGCAGGCCTTAGGGTAGGTGGTAACGGTGCCATTATATCGGAGGGGGGGGCGAATGGCATCCATCGACTGCCTTTTGGCCAATCTCTCTGTCATACTATGCACAGTTTGCAGGCATGATGAGACATGGAACTCATGAGCAAGGACTCGTTCGCCCAATCCGCCGCCTATCTCAAGCAGGCGGTTCCCCTGATGATCAAGTATCAAATCCCCACCACGCCGGATAATTACACCCTTTGGTATAACTACGTGGCGGCCAGCATGCCCGAGCTCAATCAGGCCATCGATCAGGCCATCAAGCTGCAGGGAACCTGCTCTCTCACCACCTGTGAACGCCTCTATCACCAGCACCTCGCCGCGCAAGATGAGCAGCAGATGGAAACCATGAAGCTCAACCTGGCCGCCATGGCCAACGAGCTTGGTCACACCATGCAGGATGCCCTCTCCGACACCGGCATGTTTCAGGACATGCTCGACAAGAGCTTCGATCGGCTGAGCCTCATCGACGACGAGGGGCTAAGCCTGGAAGATACCATGGGGATCCTGCGGGATCTGGTGCGCGAGTCGCGGGACGTGCGCATGTCCACCATGCACTTTCGCAACCAGCTCAGCAGCGCCGAGAAGGAGATCAAGGAGCTGCGCGAGGCGCTCAACGAGACTCGCAAGCTGGCCAACGAGGATGCCCTCACCAGCCTGCTCAACCGGCGCGCCTTCGATCTGGAGATAGAGAGCCTGATCCGCAGCAAGCAGCCCTTCTCCCTGATCCTGTCGGACATAGACCGCTTCAAGAACTTCAACGACGAATATGGCCACCTGCTGGGGGACCAGGTGCTGCGCGCCTTCAGCAAGCGGCTGCGGGAAACTTGCAAGGAGGGCGTCACAGCCTACCGCCTCGGCGGCGAAGAGTTTGCCCTGCTGGTCCCCATGCGCAGTCTGGCGCTGAGCCGCCAGATGGCGGAGAGCCTGCGCCGGGCCATCGAAAAGATGTCGATCCTGGATCGCAAGTCGGGCCGGCGCATCGACCACATCACCGCCTCGTTCGGGGTGGGTGAGTACAGCGGTCAGGAGACGGGCGACAGCCTGGTCGAGCGCACCGACAAGCTGCTCTACAAGGCCAAGGAGCTGGGTCGCAACCGGGTTATGCCGCTGCCATCCTGATTCCGTCAGCATGCGAAAAGGCCGGTCATTGACCGGCCTTTTTCATGTTTGCCATTCCGGGATCAGAGGCTTTTCAGCTTCTCTTCCGGCAGGGCCAGCTCGTCATTGCGGTTGACGCCGATGCCGCGCTCCAGCACGTGGCGGGCGATGGCATGGGCCTCTTCCAGCGAGTGCATGCTGTAGGTACCGCACTGGTATTCGTTCAGCTCGGGGATCTTGCCCTGCTCCTGCACGGTCAGCACGTCGCTCATGGCGGCCTGCCAGGCGGCACCAACCCGGGCTTCGTCCGGTGCACCGATCAGGCTCATGTAGAAGCCGGTCCGGCAGCCCATGGGGGAGATGTCGATGATCTCCACCCCGTTGCCGTTCAGGTGATCACGCATGAAGCCGGCAAACAGGTGCTCGAGGGTGTGAATGCCACGCTCGGAGAGGATCTCCTGGTTCGGCACGCAGAAACGCAGGTCGAACACGGTAATGGTGTCCTTGTTCGGGGTCTGCATGGTCTTGGCCACACGCACCGCCGGCGCAGCCATGCGGGTGTGGTCAACGGTAAAACTGTCCAATAACGGCATTTCTGACTCCTGATTTGGTTACCAGAACCAGCCCCCGCTGGAGAGCTGATCCTTGCATTGTCGATACTGGGCGCCGTAGCGCTGGGCGCGAGCCTCCACCTTGCGGGATGTCTTCATCAGCCATCCCTTGCTGCGGTAGCTGCCACGCCGATAGCCACCCCACCCTTCGTGATAGTTGAGATACTGGCCATACGCATCCCACTTGGAGGTGCCGTTCAGCCGCTGGGCCTTGTGAGTGTACCAGCCCATGAAGTCGATGGCGTCGGCAAAGTCGTCGCGATCGCTCCAGCCGTTGCCGGTTTCCCGCTGGTAGTCAGCCCAGGTTTCATCTTTGACCTGGGCATAGCCGTAGGCAGAGCTGGCCCGCCCGGTCGGGATGAAGAGGAAATACTGCATCGGCGGCTGGGCATCGTGCACGAAGGAGGACTCCTGATACATCATGGCCATCACCACCTGGATCGGGGTTCCCCACTTCTCGTTCATCTTGAGCGCCGCCTTGTGCCAGTCCGGTTTTTCGCGAAAGATCTGGCACAGGTTTTCCGGCTGGGCCGGCGGCCGGGTACTACAGGCGGTCAGACCGGCCAGCAGGCCGGCCACCGTAACGAGGCGCATCCAGGACATCAGCGGGATCGAGTCTCCATTCGTTGGCTCATCACGAGGCTCTGCCATCTCATCAGATGGCGTCTTCGTTCTCTTCGCCGGTACGGATACGAATGACGCGCTCCACCTCGCAGACGAAGATTTTGCCGTCACCAATCTTGCCGGTGCGGGCGGTGTTCTGGATCGCTTCCAGGCAGGCATCGAGATCCTCGTCCTGCACCACCAGTTCCACCTTCACCTTGGGCAGGAAATCGACCATGTACTCGGCACCGCGATAGAGCTCGGTGTGGCCCTTCTGACGGCCGAAGCCCTTGACCTCGGACACTGTCATGCCGTTGATGCCGATCTCGGCCAGGGCCTCGCGCACATCGTCCAGCTTGAACGGTTTGATGATGGCTTCAATCTTCTTCATGGTGACTCCTTACCAGTTCTGTTTGCCAAACCCGGACGTGATGGGGTAACGGCGATCCTTACCAAAGTTGCGGGCCGTGATGCGGGGCCCGACCGCCGCCTGACGGCGCTTGTATTCGTTGAGATCCACGAGGCGGATCACCTTGCGCACCACCGCCTCCTCGAAGCCTTCCGCCACCATGTCAGCCACGGAGGCATCTTCTTCCACATAGCGCTTGAGGATGGCATCCAGGATGTCATAGGGGGGCAGGCTGTCCTGATCCACTTGGTCCGGTGCCAATTCTGCCGAAGGAGGACGGTCGATGACCCGCTGCGGGATCACATAATCGACGGAATTGCGGTATTCGCACAGCTTGAAGACCAGCGTCTTGGGGACGTCCTTGAGCACGTCGAAACCGCCGGCCATGTCACCGTACAGGGTGGCATAGCCCACCGCCATCTCGCTCTTGTTGCCAGTGGTCAGCACGATGCGGCGACGCTTGTTGGAGAGCGCCATCAACAGCACGCCACGGCAGCGGGCCTGCAGGTTCTCTTCGGTGGTGTCGCGGGCTGTGCCCTCAAACAGCGGTGCCAGCTGGGCCATAAACCCCTCGAACATGGGCTCGATGGAGATGATGTTGAACTCCACCCCCATCCGCTCGGCCTGCTCCTTGGCATCTTCCACGCTCATCTGGGCGGTGTAGCGGAACGGCATCATCACCGCCTGCACCTTGTCGGCGCCGATGGCATCGGCCGCGATGGCCAGGGTCAATGCCGAGTCGATGCCGCCGGAGAGGCCCAGCACGGCGCCGTGGAAACCGTTCTTGGTGACGTAGTCGCGCACCGCCAGTACCAGTGCCTGATAGGTCTCGGCTAATGGCGCCAGCGGCGCGGCGGGCTCCCGCTCTTTTACCGGCTGCCCATCGGCAAAGCGCACCAGCGCCAGCTCTTCGGCAAACGGAGCCAGCTTGTGGGTCAGCTCGCCTTGGCTGTTGAACACCTTGGAGCAGCCGTCGAAGATCAGCTCGTCCTGACCACATACCTGATTGAGGTAGATCAGCGGCAGACCGGTCTGATCGCAGCGCTCGGCCATCAGCTCGCGGCGGATCCAGGGTTTCTCCTGATCATAGGGTGAGGCATTGATGGTAAGCAGCAGCTCGGCTCCCGCCGCCTTGGCGGCCAGCGCCGGACCCGGCTGCCAGAGGTCTTCACAGATGAGCAGCCCCAGCTGATGACCACGGAAGGGGACCACACAGGTCTCGGTTGCCGCAGTGAAGTAGCGCTTCTCGTCGAATACCCCGTAGTTGGGCAGATCCTGCTTGAAGTAGCGTGCGACCAGCTTGCCTTGCTCGTAGAGGGAGGCGGCGTTGTAGAGTGCCTCCCCGTCGCGCCAGGGGTGACCCACCAGAATGGCGCAAGCCCCCTGCCATGCCGCGATGCGGGCCAGGGCGGCCTCCACCCGGATCATCAGATCAGCGCGCAGCAGCAGATCTTCCGGCGGATAGCCGGTCAGGGCCAGTTCGGAGCAGACCAGCAGATCGGCGCCTTGCCGGTCGGCCTCAGCGGCTGCCGCCAGCACCTTGTCACAGTTATCTTCGATGGCGCCTACCGTCAGATTCAACTGGGCAAGCATCAGAGAGAGGGCTTTTGCCATGGCGATGCATCTTGAATTCGAAAATGATGGGGAATGATAAAGAAAAGGCGCTGGCTGTGCCAGCGCCCAAGGCTCAAGGGGTGCAAGTCAGGCTGGTCGCGTTGGTCACTCCGTTGTCCACCAGCAGTGAACAGGGGCCGCTCAGCACCTGATTATTGGACTGTTGCGTCATCTGCACGCTGAAGGAGGGTGGCTGCAACATATAGGTGGTGCTGCCCTGGTTGGAATAGGCAAGGTTGATAGCCAACGTCGAGTTCGCCGGGGCTGTACACAGATAAGCTGCAGGCTGGTTGTTGGCCTGTGGATAGTCGATGCGGCAGGTCGCCCCGGAGTTGGGGGTCGTGATGCTCAGCCTGTTGAACGTATTCTTGCTGCACGCTACCGGTGGGGGATTCTTGCCACCCGTCCCTCGGGTCAGACACTGGATCCAGCCACTGACACTGACGGTCGGTACCGTCTGCGATCCTGTATCCACCTTGACCAGCATGTCCGCCGTCTGCGCCAGCGACTGGTCCCGTGGCGAGATGAGCGAAGCCGTGATACCGGAATTCCCCTGATAGGCAGTGACACGCACGGTGACGCTCTGCAGCACCTGGTTGCTGTCCTTGGTCGATTTCTTCGCCGTCATGTAGCCGCGGCTGTAACTGCCGAAATAGTAGTTGTTGAGATCCACCACCGTCTTGACCGTCTCGTTGGTGACGGCGGCATAGTCGGTGGCATTGCCCGTCAACAAGCTCTGCGGAGCCATGGCCCACTCCGCCAGCATGGTCAGGTTGATGTCCTGAAACGGCACCTTGGTCAGATAGTCCACCGCGCTGGTATCAATCCCCACCAGATAGACAGGGTCGAGCACATCCACATAGATGCCGCGGGCGATGAGCTGCGCCGTGCCCGTATTGACGGTGATCCCGGTCGTGGTATCGCCCCCGGCTTCCGCGTTGGTAGCCAGCCAGGCTGAAAAATCGGTGATGGTCGGCAAGGTGGCGGAGGCCCCCTGGGTCCAGTTCAGGGTCGACTTCTGCCAGTCGATGTAGGTCTTGACCACATACTTGATGTATTTCTGATAACTGGCCTGGTTCGCTGGTTTGGCTAGGAAATCGGCCGTGGTCACCACTACCTTGACCAGGTTCCAGTCAGGCAGCGGGCGATAATAGCCATCCAGCCGGACGAAACGGCAGGCATCCACGTACTTGCCGCTGTTCGCCGTGCTGAGGCTGCTGCTGTAGCGTACCCGGCTGGTGTTGAGCGGAGCATAGAAGTTGGTGAAGCTGGAACCACTGCCATCGAAGTGATCCTTGCAGCAGCTGGTACAGAGCGTGGGCTGGCCATTGACGCTGCTGTCGAGCGTCCCCGTGGTCTTGGTCTGCAGCGAGCCTGATTTCCAATAGAGCTGGTTGCTGGCTGAACTGTAGGCCTGACCCGGCAAGTAGGCGCTCAGGCTGGAGCCATAACTGCAAGAACAGGAGACGGATGCCATGTCCTGCAGCACCTGCTGGGTGTTGCCACCCGCTGCGGGTTTGTAAGTCACTGTTTCGAACTGGACCAGCTTGCCCACCAGACCATCTTTGGATGTGACGGTCGGCAGTGGCTTGCTGGTCTCCTGTTTGTTGCCATCGCCCAGCTCCACCGAGATGACGTCAGGCGCCACGCCGGGGGTGTAGTTGACCTTGGGGCCTTGCCTCGCCGTATTCAAACCGCCATCCAGCTGATCGGAGCTCAAGGATTCGATGGGTGAAACATTGCCGGCCAGTTGCAGCGCCTGAGCCTGCCCTTCGCTGTCTGTCCACCCTACGTTGACCGTGATCGCCTTGCGGCCCGGGTAACTCAGGCGATAGCCCGCCGGCGCCACGTTCTGCCAGGTTGAGCCATTCAGATACTGATTGGTCACCGTCCATCCCACCGAGTAGGCCTCACCCGACAAGGTTACTGTCGAGTTGGCGGAGGCAATCTGGTTGTAGGCGGTCAGTGGGGCCGTCGCGTTCACTACGCTATTGAAGTTGCGAAACTCATCCAGTTTTGACTCTGCCAGTCGCATCGCCGTCTCATAACGCCGGCCATCCTGCGAAACCGTCAGCGCCGACTTGGACATGGCGACCAGGCCAACAATACCCACTCCCAGCACCACCAGCGTGATCAGGATCTCCAGCAGGCCAAATCCTTTTTGCCCTTTCATCTCCATATCCCCTTACCAGTCTCGCCAGCTGCCGGGCACCTGATTGACGATCTGGAATGCGGCACCATTCGAGATGTTGCTCAGGACACTGGCATCATACTTGGCATCGTAGGTACCGTTGGCGTTGCCCAGTTGATAGTTGGAAACCATGGCGCCATACACGATGGCCCCACCGGTCAGCTTCACATCCGTCCCGGCTGCTGCGGGGTTGGATGAGTAGGCAAACACCAAGCCATACAGCACCGTATTGCCGTTGACCGCCAGATTGCCATTGCGCACGATGAGAATCACAGGCGCCGTTGCGGAGCCGACGTTGGAAGAGGGTTTGCAGTCCCCATCCACAATGATGAGTCCAGTTGAGGCAGGACCTAGCGAACTGCAGTTTGTCAGCTTCTGGGTCGCCCTGGCCTCCAGATTGGCCCAACCGTTGGCATCATCCTTTTCATTGAACAGATACCAAACCAGATCGGTCGGGAAGGCAGTATCGTTGTCCTTGATATCCGGCTGCTTGTCCCCCTTCTGGCTGATGTTGGCCGAACAGCCGCCGTTGTAGTCCCCCTGATGACAAGTCTGTCCGGTCCCCGTTATCAGATCGACATTGCCGCTGGTCCAGACCGACAGTGGTACCCCCAGCCCGCCACCATTGGGATTGGCCACTATGGTGAAGTTGCCGCCGACCGCCATGCCGCCAGCCACGGTCAGAGGCGCGGCAGGAGAGCCGGCCAATACGCTGAAACGTACAACCTTGGTTTCGACTGCCGCCTGGGCCTGACTGTTACTAAGAGTCGCCTGGGAACGAACCCTTATCGGCGTCACGACCACCGACCCCACTGTGATCGCTGTATCGTCAGAAGATGACAGGGTATAGCTGCCCGTGGTCAAGGTAGTCGTGGCCCCGCTGGTCCTCCAGCTCGGGTCCAGCGTCAACCGCCCCAGTCCATCGGCCAGACCCACTTCCGCCATTGCCATGGCCTGACGATAGAGCACCTCGTTGAGGGTCACTCGCCGATCTGCCACCAGCATCTTGCCCACCAGCAGTGAAATGCCCAGCAGGATCAGCACCAGCAACAAAGTGATGGTGAAGGTGGTAAAACCGGCTTGTCGGCTCATGTCAGTACCCATCATTGCGCAGTTTAATATCCCGCTGCAGCGTCAAAGTCAGTGCAGGGGTAGCCTTGAACCGCCCACTCACCACCAATTGCAACGCCCTAGCGCCATTGGTCTGGCTACTTGTTAAAAGCTTGAGGGTCATGGCGGTGATCTCTATGGTATCGTCGCTGGAGATCAGGCTTCCGTTACCACAGGTAGTAGTCCCGGTCCCTTGCTTGATCCCCTTGCTACTACTGCTGTAGCTGTAAACCAGGGTGTCATCGCTGCTCAACACTCCATTTTCATCGTTGTCATAGCGCACCCTGATACAGGTATACAGGCCGGAGCCCGTCGCGGTTTCCCCCATCAGATCCGTGGCCGTATCAAAATAGAAACTGGACCGGCTGCCAGAAGGAGCGGCAAGAAACTGGGTGGCGTTAGCGTCATACCCGGCCCGCTGGATGTCTCGTGCCATCATGTCCGTCAGCAACTGAACTTCCTGATTCAGACGGCTGGTCTGCATGGCGGTGTAATTGGCCTTGAGAATGGTGGCAAACAGCGAAATGACTGCGGCCACCAGCAGCAAGCCCGCCACCATAGCCACCATCAACTCGACCAGGTTGAAACCCCGTATTTTCAGTTGCATGCTACCTCTCCCACCAGGTTGCTGACGGCACAGGTACGTACACGTCCAAGGTTGTTGGTGACAACCTTCATACTGGCGGCCGAGGAGCTCACCGTGATGCTGCCGCTTGGCAGGGTACCGCGCCGGGGAGAGAAGCTGATGGGACGTATCTGGCTTGAGGATTCCGTGTAGGTGCCCGTCAGAATGATCCCGGGAAATTCACTGGCATCAACGCCTTTACGCCCCTCGATGCTGGAACAGGTGTCGTTGCAACTGGCGCAACTGCCATCGATGCTGATGCGATAGCACCAGTTGCCGGTGCCGCTGTTGAACAGGATCATTTGCAAATTTCGGTTGCGTTTGAGTGCTTCGGACTTGAGTAGCATCATGTCGGTGTAGACCGCCTGAGTGGCAGCCTTGACCATCTGATCCTGGCGCAGGGATTGATAACTGGGGATGGCCACGGTCAGCAACAGGGCGACCAAGGACAGGGCAACCATCAGCTCTATCAGGGTAAAACCGGCGGATCTGCCCTTTCTGCCTTCCATCAGCTCAAGACTCCTTTCTTTTTGCACGTGCCAGTAGGGTCTACTGTCAGTACTATCCTATAGTATCAACCTGTTTCACGAAGCATGCCGCCCCATGAGAATCAAACAGTCCGGAATCACCTTGCTTGAACTGATCGTCGTGGTCGCCATCGTCGCCATCATAGCGTCTGTCGCCTATCCCAGCTTTACCGATGGTTTGCGCAAATCCCGCCGGGCCGAAGCGCTCAAGGGCTTGCTCAGCATGCAGCTGAAACAGGAAGAGTTCCGGGTTTCCAATACCAGTTACAGCGCCACCCCATCCCAAGTGGGCAACCCCACCAGCAGCTACTATGACTTCTCCATTTCAGGTGCCACCGCCACCAGCTATACCCTGATCGCCACCAGCAAGGGAGCACAGGTAGGCGACAAGAGCGGCAGCACCATCTGCAATACCCTGACCCTCAACAAGGCCGATGCCAAGACTCCCGCTGCCTGCTGGTGACAAACTACCAGCACTCGGCTGCCGTCATGCTGGCCATCGACACCCCCTGCTGTCCGCCCTGATCAAGGGTCAGCAGGCCGCAAGGATCGCCGTTCATCACCCCGGTCGGGATCGCCGTCAGGGTATAGCTGGCGCCGCTGGCGTTGAGCGCCAGATTGTAATAGGCAGTCCCGCCATCCCTGGGCAAGGTAGCCAGCCCGGCGGAGGCCAGGTTGCCACCATCATAGTTGCCGTCGGCGGTAAACTGTCGCTCCATGTATTGCGCCGCCTCCAGCAAGGCGGCCTTGGCTTCGGCCCGCTTGGCAGAGGCCATGTAGCTGTTGTAACTGGGATAGGCGATCACGGTCAGAATGGCCATCACGGCTACCGCAATCATCAGCTCCATCAGGGAAAATCCACGCACCATCTCCACCTCTACTCCAGTTGCAACCAGGACTGGCGACCACCCAGATCACCCGCCCCCTCTTCCAGCGTGACCGAAATGTTGCCGCTGGAGCCACTGATGTACTTGCGCTCCATGTCGGCATCTTCCACCACGCTCGGCGTCGTGGTGAGCTCGTCAAACTGCTTGCCGCTGACCGGCACCTTGATGTCGTTGCCACCACTGTCCTTGATCCCCACATAGTCGTCATCGTTGACCGCGCCATCGCCATTGACGTCGAACACCGAGTAGGTCAAACGCGCCCCCGAAACGGGATCCAGCTCCATCAACCAGGAGCGCCCACCGAAGTCACAGGCGTCCGCCGAGGGGATCAGGGTGTTGAAGATCAGCCGCTTGTTGCGATAAAGCATCTCTGACACGGCTCGCTCCCCTACCCCCTTGCTCAGCGCAGGGGATTTGAGCACCAGATACCACCCTTTCTGGCTGGTGTAGTTGACAGCCGTGTTGGACACCACCCTGATGTTGAACTTGATGGTGGTGCCATTGGCGGAGTACTCGTGGGTGATGCTCTGCTGCAACAGCTGGCTGCTGAGTACGCTAGCCCCCGTATCCCAGATGCCGTAGACGGCCTCCAGCCTGGGGGTCGCCGGCAGCAACTTGTCGTCATTGGTGAAATAGCTGCCCGTCCCCACCAGCACCATGATGCCCCCCTTGGGATGACGGATGGCCAGCGGGCGCATGGTGACGGGTTGACGCGTGCTGGCGGAGCAGGTCCCGTTGCACGCCTGAAACAGCGGTTTTGGCTTGTTGCCAGTCTTGAAGGCACTCCCCCACTGGGCACTGTTGTTGTCGGTCAGATCGAATTTCCACAGATTGCCCTGCAGATCGCCGGCGTAGACATAGTCCGCCACCCGGTCACCATCCTCGTCTACCGGCAAGGGGGATGAGAGACCATTGGGTTCGCTGGCCGAGCCCACCTGGGTGTCTATCTCCTTGATCACCGCACCGGTCGCCAGATCCAGCACGAACAGGCGCGCCGTTTGGCTGGTGCTGTTGTAACCGTTGGCCACCAGCGCCACCCATTTGTTGCCGGACTTAACCCGAACCAGGGTCGGCGCCGCCAGCGCCACTCCCATCTCGGTATTGGTAAACTCCCACAGCATCTTGTCGGCGGTGAAGTTGTCCGGCGCCGTCACGTCGATGGCAAACACGGCCTTGCCACCGGCACCGGTCGATCCCAGCAGCACGGTTTTCCAGCTGCTGCCAAGATAGGCATCGCCTACCTTGGCCGTGCCATCGACATAGTAACGATGGCTGTAATCCGGCTTGGTCAGCAAGCTCAGATCCCCCAACAGGCTGACAGGAATGTAGGCCAGGGTCTCCACCCCGTTGGCGACCCTGAAACCATGCAGCATGCCGTCATTGGCCCCCACGTAGAGCATGGGTGTACGGCTGCGAATAGCCGTAGAACCGAGGAAACTCAGATAACCGTCCCGCTCCGCCTGGGTCAGACCGGTGGCGCTGCCGTAGCCGTAATCCCGGCTGCCGACATAGACGGGATCCGAGTTGATGATGTCCCCCAGCAGATCGCTGCGACTGCGAAACAGACCGCCATTGCTCTGCTCGCGACTGCGATCACCGCGCAAATAGGCAACCCGGTTTTCCCCCTGGCTGTCGCCGGCTAGGTTGAACAGGGCACGGTTGGTGGCATTGAGAGCAGCCCAGGTGAAGGGAATGCCGACTCCGTTTTGTCGAGTAAAGATGCTGCGGGAGGTGTGTGCCGGGATCAGGGTGGCGGCATCCCAGGCCATGTTGCCCAGCGACCCATCGCTGTTGAGGGGGATGGAGATGAGTTGCCCCGACCAGTCGCCGCTGTTGTAGCGGGCCTGGTAGATATGGGTATTGCTGTCCAGCCGGGTGGCGTTGGCGGTCACCGAGCTGGCGGAGCTGTTGCGGGCCGCGATCTGGGCCAAGGTGCTGCTCAGGGCTGCGGCAAAGATGTCGGGGTCGCCCGCGCTGAAAAAGCTGCCCTTGCTGTTGAGTGCCGCGTGCCACAGGTCATCGATCTTGTACTCCGGAATGTAGGTCGCATTCTTGTACTCCTTGTCATCCGGATCATGGGGATTGGGCCAGCGGTTCGGGATACCGTTGGCCGGATTGAGCGACCCGTTGACCCCGAGTCCAACGGTAAAGTTGACCAGATGCTGCCAGTTGGCGGGATCTGCCGTGCTGGTCGGCACCTTGTCGGCCAGATCGGCACGCAGGTCGGTTTTCCAGTATTTGTAGGCCACGTCGGCCAGGGTATTGCTGTAACCATCCTTGTCCAGATCCCCCACCGAGGGGGTATCCCCGTTCCAGTAGCCATCGGTCATCAGGATGTTGTAGCTCTGCCGGCAGGTGAGGTGGGGTAAGGTGCTGCCGGCACTGGCCGCCCAGGGGCCGTTGTTGTCGGTGCGGGAGAAGTACTCCCCCACATCCTTCAGGCTGGTACGCAGCGGCGTGCCGGCGGCCGGAATATCGCGGCTGTAGAGGTCGCTGAAAAAGGCACTGCGATCCGTGCCGGAAAAAGGTGCAACTCCGCGGATCACGCTGCCGCTGGCATTGATGGTGGCAAAACCCACCCGCAGGGCCTGCCCCTGGCTTGCAAAAGCACGGCCGACCCCGGCACGAGCCGCCAGGATCCGGGAGCGGTAGTAGGTGTACCAGTTGGCGAAGTTCTGGATCTCCTCGTCATAGGTACAAACGGGGGCGCTCTTGCAATCGCTGCGATTGGGGCGCCCGCCATAGGTGCTGCCGGACTTTATCTCGACCCGGGTATAGCTGCCCACCTTCTTCACGTCGCCACTGCCCTTGTAGGCAAAGTAGACGGCAGGCCAGAAGGTTTCATCGTCGTTGTAATCGGTGGAGGAGAACCCGGTGTAGTAACGCAAGGACTTGGAGCGGTTGTTCTTGGTCAGATCACGACAGCCGGCGGCGGTATTGAAGGGGTTGTGCGGTGCGCAGCTGATGCTGGCATTCGCCATCAGGGTGCCGTCCGCCTTGGCCCAGGGCCGATAGCTCTGCTGCGGGTTGTAGTAGAGTTTGTTGTTGTTGCTTGAGCGGGTATAGGCGTTGCGGTCGTTGCTGCTGGTGAAGGTCACGGTCCGGTTGTCATAATCCTCGCTGCCATAGACGTTGTCGGCTCTGGGATAGACGTAGCGAGCACTGTTCTCGATCAACCCCTCCGGCATCAACTCGAAATGCATCGAACCTGAGTCATCGAGGCTGAACATGATGTTGGGTTCGGCCCGGGTACCCAGATAGAGGGGAACCTGGGCGATATCGAGGGCCGCCTGCGCCTGGGAGCAGAGCAGCAGGGCCGAGAGTCCGTAGCCAGATGCACGCATGGGTTGTTCTCCTAGCGGCTGTAGGTCGATTGCAACAGCACCCGGCTCTCGTCCGAGAGTCCGAATCCCCTTGCCGTGATGCGATAGAGGCGGCGCTCGCTGATGGGCTCGTCAACCGCCAGACTCTCGTTGCTGCCCTGGGTATAGGGCAACCGCTCGATAAAATATTCGGGGGCCCGTCCGCTCAGGCCACTATTGGCATAGGTGCGCCAGGCAGTGGAGGGAGAGGCGGGATCCACCGCCACGCTGACGAACTCATAGAGGCCGGCACTGTTGTCGTAGGGGCCTGAACTACCCGCCTCCAGATAACGCTCGGCAGCACGCAGCGCCATCTCCGCCGCCTGCAGCGCCTGCTGTGACTCCTTCTGGTTGCCCGCCATCTTCTCCTGCAGCAGGGCGCTCTGCATGCTGGCCATCGCCAGCAGGCTCACCACCGCAAGAAAAATCAGGCTGATCACCAACGCCATTCCCCCTTGTCGAGCCATCATGCCTCCCCCCTCATGGCAGCCGGTTACGCAGGGCGACCGTGGTTTCGGCCACCCAGTACCAGTGATTGTCGACAGCCTGGAAGGTGGCGCCAGCAAAGCTGATGGCCTGCGGATCCGATACCACATTGCCCTGACCGCTGCGCATCAGCAGTTGAACGCCGATCCCCAGCACGTTGTCCCAGTTCGGGTTGCTGGCGGCACTCACATAGCGATCCGCCGCCCGATCCCGGTTCTGATCCTCGCCGAAGGTCAGCTGAACATCGGTGGCCCCGTCCACCAGCAGCATGCCGGCGGCCAGACCGCTCTTGCGATAAAGGGCATAGGGTGCGTTGGCAGAGGGGCGGGCGACGTAATAGATCCGGGTCTCCATCCGGCTCAATACCGAGCCGGCACCGAAGCGCTCCTCGACCGGGCTGCTGGCGCCGCCCCAGGAGCTGACAGCATTGCCCGGGGTGTATTTGTTGTCGTTGGAGTGGCCGATGTTGACCTCACTGCCGCCACCCACTACCTGGGTCTGGGTGATCTGGAAGATCCGCGCCTTCTGACAGTCGGACACCATGACGATGTCCCCCTCGCACAGGTCGCTGTAGCCCTGCTTGCCGGTACCGCAGTAGTTGGCCTTGCTGGAGAGTTGCTGCACGAACAGCTGGGCGGCGCTGTTGTTGCGAGTGACCGGCACCCCGGCGCCGGTCGGCCCCTGCACCAGCAGCACGTCGGTTCCCGGTTTGGGTTTGGGCTCGGCAGCGGTAAACAGGGCCGACAACGCCGCGGGCAGCGTCGCAGTGACATTGTCATAGCCGCGCAGATAGACGGTGAAGTTGTAGGGCAGCGCCGTACCACCGTTAAGGGTGTTGGTGATGTTGACCCCCTGCTTGCTGAGGCAACCCTGATAGCCCACCATCCGCAGCTCCTGCTGCAGCAGGTTGACGGCAAACCGGCTGTCCTCCTGAACCCGGGCGATGGCCTCGCCGGTCAGATAGGTTTTGTGGTTGCCAAGCAGCACCTGAATGATGACCCCGACCGTCAGCAGTGACAGCAGCAGGGCGATCATCACCTCCACCAGACCGACACCGGCCTGACGCAACAAGGTGCGCCGCCCGCTCACAGATCCGTCCTCAGGGTCATGCTGCGCAGCGCAGGCTCGGTAGCCAGCCGGCTGGCATCCCACTGGATGGTGATGGTCGCCTGCCCGGCGCTGACGGCAATGGCCCCGTCACCGCCCGGCAGGCCGGTCAGCGCCTGTTTCCAGTACTGCACATCCTGTACCGCCATCGAGCTGCCGGAGACGACCTCTCCCAGCCCGACATTGTATTGGCCGAGCAGGGCCGCGCTGCGATTGGCTCGCATCATGTCGGTGATCATGTAGCCGAACTGGGTCGCTTCTGTGCGGGTGAGCGCCGATTGATTGCTCTTGAGCGCCTGCAACTGCAGGGTCGCCATGCCGAGAATGCCGATCGACAGCACCAGCACGGCAATCATGATCTCAAACAGAGATACCCCCTGATGTCGTTTCATATGCAGCTGGTCTCCACGATGGATGGACGCCCGGCCGGGGTGATCGTGATGTCGCGCGAGGCCTCTTGGGCACACTCCGGCGGCTGCAGAGAGAACACCAGCGCCACCTGCTGACGCCCGTCGAGAAAGCCATTGCCACTGAAACGCACCAGCGACGTATTGCTGACCAGAGTGCCGGCGCCCATGTCGGGAAAGAGCCGCAGCAGTTCGCCGTTGTCCAGGGTGCCATTGCCGTTGCGATCGACCCAGATCTGCCAGCCAGATTCCCAGTGGTTCTGGGTCAGGTTGCTGGCGGTTGCGGAAAGCGTGACCGCAGTATTGCGGCGAATGGCTTCGGAGCGGGCGAGGTTGATGGCGGCCACGAAGTTGTTGGCCTGGCTGGTCAGCGTCATGTTGCGCAATATCGCGCTAAAGGAGGGAACTCCCAACGTCAGCAGGATAGAGATGAGCGCAACGGTGACCATCAGCTCGATGAGGCTAAAACCTGAACGCAAAAACATCCTGTTTCGCTCTGATTTTGTCGGGGAGGCTCGTTCGCATATCCATGTGCCATCAAGCCAGATGAGAAGATCATCAGCAGTCTAGACCGCAGACCTTCGCTTGCAATTCAATCTACTCAGATCTTGGACATACATCATCAAATTTCGCTGCAATCTCGCCACAAACCGGGCAACAAGAGTCATAAGAATCGCCCATGAAAAAGCCACCTCACAGGAGGTGGCTCAGGCACTCATGGCTCTATCCCGCACGGGACGGCTGACTCACAGGATGCGCAGCTCCGGCGGCACCTCAAACACCACGTTCTCTTCACGACCGGGATGCTCGGCCACCACCTTGCCGCCCAGCTCGCGCAGGCGCGTGATGACCGACTGCACCAGCACCTCGGGGGCGGAAGCGCCGGCGGTAACACCGATCGCCTCTACTCCCGCCAGCCAGTCGGCCTCGATCATGGAGGCGTCGTCGATGAGATAGGCTTTGGCGCCCACCTTCTCGGCCAGCTCCCGCAAGCGGTTGGAGTTGGAGGAGTTGCGCGACCCCACCACCAGCATGGCGTCCACCAGCCCCGCCATCTCCCGCACCGCATCCTGACGGTTCTGGGTGGCGTAGCAGATGTCGTCCTTACGCGGCCCCTGGATCTTGGGGAAGTGGACACGCAAGGCATCGATGACATCCGAGGTCTCGTCCACGCTCAAGGTGGTCTGGGTGACGAAGCAGAGGTCGTCCGGGTTCTTCACCTTGAGCTTGGCCACGTCTTCCGGCGTCTCCACCAGATACATGCCCCCCTCGCGATTCTCGTACTGACCCATGGTGCCGATCACCTCGGGATGACCGGCATGACCGATGAGCACGGCCTCGGAGCCCTTGCGACTGGCGCGATGGACCTCCATGTGCACCTTGGTCACCAGCGGGCAAGTGGCATCGAACACCTTGAGGGCACGGGACTTGGCCATCTCGCGCACCGCTTTGGAGACGCCGTGGGCGGAGAAGATGACGATGCTGTCGTCCGGCACCTCATCCAGCTCTTCGACGAAGACGGCGCCCGCCTCCTTGAGCTTGTTCACCACGTAGCGGTTGTGCACCACCTCGTGACGGACATAGATGGGGGCACCGAACTTCTCCAGCGCGCTCTCAACGATGCTGATCGCCCGATCGACACCGGCACAGAAACCACGGGGATTGGCCAGAAGAATATTCATCAGTGAACCGCTTCCTCGTCATCAACCCCCAGGATCTCCACCTCGAACGTGACGGTGTGACCGGCCAGGGGATGGTTGAAATCGACCGTCACCGACATGCCTGCCACCGCCCGGATGATACCCGGCAGCTCGCTGCCGTTGGGCTGGTCGAACAGGATGATGGTACCGACCTTGGGCTCTACATCGGCACCGAACTTGGCGCGGTCCAGATGATAGATGTTGTCGGGATTGGAGAGGCCGAAGGCCTCTTCCGGCGCCAGCGTGAAGCTCTTGCTCTCCCCTTCGCGCAGCCCCAGCAGGCACTGCTCGAAACTGGAGGTCAGGCTGCCATCGCCCATCCGCAGGCGGGCAGGCTTGCCTTGCAGCGCAGTGCTGTCGGCCACCGAGCCATCTTCCAGCTTGATGGCGAAGTGGAACAGCACGCTGCTGTCTGCCGCAATCGGCTGGCTCATGGCGTCACGTCCTTCTTCTTCTCACTGCGAAAACCGTCCAGCACTATCATGGCGGCACCGATGAAGATGAAGCTGTCCGCCAGGTTGAACGCAGGCCAGTGGGCGCGCTGCCAGTAGAAATCGAGGAAGTCGACCACGTGGCCCAGCACCAGCCGGTCAAACACGTTGCCGAGCGCCCCGCCGATGATCAGCGAGTAGGCGATGCCACTCCAGCGCTGAGCGACGGACTGCTTGCGCAGCCAGTGGATCAGCAAGCCGCAGATGGCAAACGCCAGCACCGCGAAGAACCAGCGCTGCCAGCCGCCCTGATCGGCCAGGAAGCTGAAAGCTGCCCCCTTGTTGTAGACATGGACCAGGTTGAAGAAGGGGGTGATCTCCACCCCCGGGTAGCCAAATGGCAGCAGCTTGACCACGGCGAGCTTGCTCGCCTGGTCCAGTACAAAGGCCAGCACTGCCAGCCACAGCCAACGCAGGCCGCTTTTATGGTGAGTCATGTTCATCAGGCAAATTGACGAGTTTCGCCGTCACCCTCGACGTTGGTGACGCAGCGGCCACAGATCTCTTCGTGACCAGCGATGGTGCCCACGTCTTCCACATGGTGCCAGCAGCGGTCGCACTTGGCGGCAGCAGACTGGGCCACACTCAGCCACAGGTCGTCGCGCTCGGTCGCCACGGCGTCTGCCGGGGCGGCATCGACGCTGACCACCTTGGCCTTGGAGGTGAGCAGCACGAAGCGCAGCTCATCGGCCAGGGCGTTCAGACGCGCAGCCAGTGCCGGCTTGGCGAACAGGGTCAGCTCAGCCTGCAGGGAGCCGCCGATGCGCTTCTCGCCACGAGCCACTTCCAGCGCCTTGTTCACTTCACCACGCACGGTGAGGATCTCGGCCCAGAAATCGTCGTTGAGGGTTTCACCCGCTTCCAGCCCGAACAGGCCGTCGTACCACTCCTCGGTGAACACGAACTCACCGCGCTCACCCGGTAGCAGCGCCCAGATCTCGTCGGCGGTGAAGCTCATGATCGGCGCCATCCAGCGCACCATGGCCTCGGCGATGTGATACAGGGCGGTCTGGCAGGAGCGACGGGCCAGGCTGTCAGCCTTGGCGGTGTACTGACGGTCCTTGATGACGTCCAGGTAGAAGGAGCCCATCTCGATGGAGCAGAACTGCATCAGCTTCTGGGTCACACCGTGGAAGTTGTACTCGTCGAACGCCGCCATGATCTCGGCCTGTACCGCTTTGGCACGGCCCACGGCCCAGCGATCCACCACCACCATGTCGGCAGGTGCCACCATGTCGGTCGCCGGATTGAAGCCGTTCAGGTTGGCCAGCAGGAAGCGGGCAGTGTTGCGGATGCGGCGATAGGCGTCGGCAGAGCGCTTGAGGATCTCGTCGGAGACGGTCATCTCGCCGGTGTAGTCGGTGCTGGCGACCCACAGACGCAGGATGTCGGCACCCAGCTTGTTCATCACGTCCTGCGGGCTGACCACGTTGCCGATGGACTTGGACATCTTGCGACCCTGGCCATCCACGGTGAAGCCGTGAGTCAGCACCTGGTTGTAGGGAGCCTTGTCTTTCATCGCCACGCCGATCATCAGGGAGGACATGAACCAGCCGCGGTGCTGGTCAGAGCCTTCCAGATACATGTCGGCCGGGTTGCCGTTGAACTCGGGACGGGCGTCGACCACGGAGGAGTGGGTCGAACCTGAGTCAAACCAGACGTCCAGGGTGTCAGGCACCTTGTCGTACAGGTCGGCGTCGCTGCCCAGCAGCTCGGCCTTGTCCAGATCCCACCAGGCCTGGATGCCGGACTGCTCGACCCGCTTGGCCACTTCGTGCATCAGGCGCACGGATTCCGGGTGCAGCTCCTGGGTCTCCTTGTGGACGAACAGGGAGATGGGCACGCCCCAGGTACGCTGACGGGAGATACACCAGTCAGGACGGTTCTCGACCATCGCCTGGATGCGGTTTTTACCCCAGGCCGGCACCCAGCCGCTCTGGCCGTGCTGTTTGATGCCGTCTTGCTCGATGCGCTCGATCTCTTCCAGCGCGCGCTGCCGCAGACCCTTCTGCTCCATGCTGATGAACCACTGCGGGGTGGCACGGAAGATGATCGGGGTCTTGTGACGCCAGCAGTGCGGGTAGGAGTGGTTGAACACCTTGTGGTGCAGCAGGGCGCCACGCTCGGTCAGCACCTCGACCACGGAGGCGTTGGCCTTGAACACGTGCTGGCCGGCAAACAGTTCGGTATCCGGCAGGTACACGCCGTTGCTGCCAACCGGGTTGGCCACTTCCAGACCGTACTTCTGACCGACCACGAAGTCTTCCTGACCGTGGCCAGGGGCGGTGTGCACGGCGCCGGTACCGGCATCCAGGGTAACGTGGTCACCCAGCACCACCGGCACGTCGAAGCTGTAGAAGGGGTGGTTGAAGCGCAGCAGCTCGAGCGCGGCGCCCTTGGCGTAGCCCAGGTTGTGGAACTGCTCGATACCGGCGCGGTCCATCACGTCCTTGACCAGCTCGGCGGCCAGGATCAGGCGCTCGGGATGCTCCCCTTCCACCTGCACCAGCGCATAGTCCAGATCGGCGTGCATGGCGATGCCGCGGTTGGCGGGCAGGGTCCAGGGGGTGGTGGTCCAGATCACGGCAGAGATCGGGCCCTTGCCGGTATGGCCTTCGGCGCAGTCAAACTTGGCGGCAACGCCCACCTCGTCGACGGCCTTGAAGCGCACGTCGATGGAGGGGGAGTTCTTGTCGTAGTACTCCACTTCGGCTTCGGCCAGCGCGGAGCCACAGTCGGTACACCAGTGCACCGGCTTGGAGCCTTTGTGCAGGTGGCCGTTTTCAACGATCTTGGCCATGGAACGGATGATGTTGGCTTCGGTGCCAAAATCCATGGTCAGGTAGGGGTGTTCCCAGTCACCCAGCACGCCCAACCGGATGAAGTCGGTCTTCTGCGCTTCGATCTGGGTCTTGGCGTATTTGCGGCACTCGGCGCGGAACTCGGCAGCAGAGACCTTCTCGCCCGGCTTGCCGACCATGCCTTCTACTTTCAGTTCGATGGGCAGACCGTGGCAATCCCAGCCCGGCACGTAGGGGGAGTCGAAACCGGAGAGGCCCTTGGACTTGATGATGATGTCTTTGAGGATCTTGTTGACCGAGTGACCGATGTGAATGCTGCCGTTCGCATAGGGGGGGCCATCGTGCAGAATGAACGAAGGCTTGCCCGCTTTGGCGCGGCGAATGGCGCCGTAAAGATCCTGATCGTACCAACGTTTCAGCATGTTGGGTTCGCGCTTGGCCAGATCGCCACGCATCGGAAACTCGGTTTCCGGAAGATTCAGGGTGTGTTTATAGTCGCTCATCAGTCCTGGGTTCCCTTCTTTTCTAAAAGAGTGCTGGGTAAATGGAGTAGTGGCAGCCCGAACCAGGCTCGGGCCGCCAGGGCATCTCGTTCGATCTGCTCTTTCAAGGCGGTGAAAGAGGCAAACTTCTGCTCTTCGCGCAGCTTGTGGCGAAGCAGCACCTTGACCTGTTGACCATATAGGTCGCCAGAAAAATCAAATAGATGTACTTCCAATCTGGCTTGTGTACCGCTCAAGGTCGGCCGTACACCCACATTGGCGACACCGGGGAAGGTCTTGCCGGAACATAACACTTCCACCGCGAACACGCCACCGACCGGGATCACCTGGCGCTTGAGGGCCAGATTGGCGGTGGGAAAACCTATGGTGCGGCCCAGCTTGTCGCCGTGAGCCACCCGGCCGCTGATGGTATAGGGGCGGCCGAGCATCAGCTCCACCTCCGCCATGCGGCCGGCCGCGAGGGCCTCGCGCACCAGCGTGCTGCTGACCCGCTGACGGGACAACTGGAAGCTCTGGGTGCTGATCACCTCGAAACCGAAGCGCCGACCGGCCTCTTCCAGCAGGTGGAAGTCCCCTTCCCGCCCCTTGCCGAAACGAAAATCGTCGCCCACCACCAGATAGTGCACGCCGAGTTTCTCCACCAGCAGTTGCTCGATGAAGGTGGTGGCGGACTGCTCGGCGAAGCGATGGTTGAAGCGCACGCAGAGCATGCGATCGATCTGCATCCCCTTGAGCGCTTCATACTTCTCCCGCAGGCGGCTGAGGCGGGCCGGCGCCGCAGCCCCGGCAAACAGTTCCAGCGGCTGCGGTTCAAACAGCATGACGCAGGCGGGCAACCCCAAATGGGCTGCTTTTTCCTGCAGGCGAGACAGCACGGCATGATGACCCTGATGAACCCCATCAAAGTTGCCAATGGTCAATACACACCCCCGGTGACGGGGCTTGATATTGTGAATACCGCGGATAAGCTCCATCAATGCCTTGTGCGTCGCTGCTATGAAAATCGCCGGATTATATATCAGGCGGCACTCTGGGTCAGCCCTGTTGCTGACCCGATTTCAGCCATCCCGCCCTGATTGCTGGCTCAAGCGGGACTTCCGCCATGGCGGGCCGACTCAGTCATCCCGCCCCGCTCTCAGATCTTTTGGCCGAATGCCCAGCGCCAGCAGGACACCAGCATAGATCGCGCCCCCCAGCACCAGCAGCATGGTCAGCTGCATGCTCGCCTTGCTCATGTGCCAGGCGCCCCATTGGGCCAGATCCGGCGAGAGGTAGAGGAGCACGCCCCCCATCAGCAGACTCGCGGTCAGCAGCTTGAGGCAGAATACCCCGGTGTGGCGGGAGGGCCGGTAGACGTTCTGCTGATGGAGTCCCTTGAACAGCAGGGCCGCGTTCAGCGTGCCAGAGCAGGCAGTCGAGAGCGCCAGCCCCACGTAACCGAGCGGATAGATGAAGATGAGGTTGCAGGCCATGTTGGCCGCCATCGACATCATCCCGATCCGTACCGGAGTGCGGGTATCCTGGCGGGCGTAGTAGCCGGGGGCCAGCACCTTGATCAGCATCAGCGACAGCAGGCCCGTGGTGGATGCCAGCAGGCTGGCGCTGGACATGCTCACCTCGTGCAAGCCGAACTCGCCGCGCATGAACAGCACCCGCAGAATGGGTTCGCGCAGCACGGCAATCCCCACCATGGCGGGCAGGCCGAGCAGCATCACCATCCGAACCCCCCAGTCCATGGTGCGGGAGAAGTCGGCCGGATCGGCATCCACGTGCTTCTTGGCCAGCGCCGGCAGGATGACGGTACTGATGGCGACACCGAACATGCCGAGCGGGAACTCCAGCAGTCGGTCCGAGTAATAGAGATAGCTGATGGCGCCGGTCGCGAGGAACGAGGCCAGCATGGTGTTGACCAGCAGGTTGATCTGGCTGACCGAGACCCCGAACAGCGCCGGGATCATCAGGGTGCGGATCTTCACCACCCCCGGATGGTGCCAACCCCACTTGGGCCACACCAGCATGTTGATCTGGCGCAGGAACGGGAACTGGAACAGGAACTGCACCAGACCGCCGAGGAAGACACCGATGGCCAGCGCCAGTTCGGGGTCGTCCAACCAGGGCGAGATCCACCAGGCGGCGGCGATCATGGTGATGTTGAGAAAGATCGGCGTGAAGGAGGAGACCCCGAAGCGGCCGAAGGTATTGAGGATGGCCCCCGCCATGGCGGTAAAGGTGATGAACCAGAGATAGGGGAAGGTGATCTTGAGCATCAGGCTCGCCATCTCGAACTTCTCGGCCGCCGGCCCGCCGTGCAACCAGTCCCAGAACCAGCCCCAGCCGAACAGGGCGGTCAGCACCCCGGAGCCCAACACCCCGAGCAGGGTGACCACAGTAACGATCCCACCGAGGGTGCCCGCCACTGCGGCCAGCAACTCGCGCACCTCGCTCTCGTCGCCCTTCTTCTTGTACTCCGTCATCACGGGAACAAAGGCCTGGTTGAAGGCACCTTCGGCGAACAGGCGACGCAGAAAGTTGGGAATGCGGTTGGCAAAGAAGAAGACGTCTGCGGCTACCCCGGCACCGAGCAGATTTGCGATGACCACATCGCGCACCAAGCCCATCACGCGGGACGCCAACGTCATTCCGGACACTATCATGCCGGATTTGATCAATTTCTTACTCAAGACGAGGCCTCTGGAACTGTCGGAAAGAAAAGAATGCTGTTAGAATCGGCCGACAGTTTAACCGTCTCCCATCTGACACACCACCGGGGGGCGGTGTTTATTTGCACAAATCATTTGACAATATGTGGTTGAGAAGGCATATTTCCGGGCCTTTTCAATACACTCGCTAAGACAGTTTTAGGAGTTTTACCTTGGCTAACATCAAATCTGCTAAGAAGCGCGCTCTTCAGTCAGAGAAACGTCGTCAGCACAACGCCAGCCGTCGTTCCATGACCCGTACCTACCTGAAGAAAGTCATCGCTGCCATCGCCTCTGGCGACAAGGCTGCCGCGACTGCCGCTTTCGCTGTTGCTCAGCCGATCATGGATCGTATGGCGACCAAAGGCCTGATCCACAAGAACAAAGCTGCTCGTCACAAGAGCCGCCTGTCTGCCCAGATCAAAGCTATGGCTTAATTCAGCATCTGCTGAACAAAGCTAAAAAAACCGGCCTTCGTGCCGGTTTTTTATTTCTGTTCGCTGCAATACAACTTGTGCAGCAATCCTATCATCTCGCGCACCTCATGGCTGCGCAGCGAATAGTAGACCGTCTGGGCCTCCTTGCGCGTCTCCACCAGTTCATCCCGCCGCAACACAGCCAGATGCTGTGACAACGCCGACTGGCTCAAACCCAGCCGCTCGTTGAGCTCGCCCACCGACAGCTCCCGCTCCAGCAGCTGACACAGGATAAACAAGCGCCGCTCGTTGGCCAGCGCCTTGAGCAGAGCGACCGCCCGGCTTGCATTTGCCTCCATCTCTTCCAGTTGCATCTCATTCCCTCTCGTTCGAGGCAAGAATCATACTCTGTGGCCCGTCGATTTAAAATGACAGGGTTGCCGGTTGAATCGTGGTGAAATCCTCCTGACCGGCAAACAGAAAGGAGAAATCGCTCTCGCATACCCGTTTTACCGCCGGATGCTGGATCATCCGTTCAGCGAAGATGACGTAGTACTCCTCCATCAGATCCTGGGTCTCCCCCAGCAGCATCACCTCCTCCCCTTCCAGGATCTCCTCCCGATAGATGGTAGGAGCCATGAAGATGCCCTGGTTGAAGAAGCCGAATGCCTTCATCAGGGCCGCATCGTCAAACTCGCCGAGGATGCTGGGCGATACGCCCTGCTGCTCGAACCACTGGGTCAGCTGGCGGCCCATGGCGGTGCGCCGGCCCGGGATCAGCAGCTTGCGTTCCTCCAGACAGGCCGGAAAAGGCAGCGACGGCAGTGGCGCCTTGCAGAAGAAGCTGACCCCGCAGCCACCGAGCCGCTTGGAGAGCAGGCCGGCGTGCTGGCTGGAGTCCACCGGGCAGTCCGACAGGATCATGTCGAGCTTGTGCTCGCTCAGCTGTTCCAGCAGCAACTCATGGGTCGATTCGAAGCAACGCAGGTGGATGGAACCGTCGTTGGGGATGACGGAGAGCAGTACCCGGCTGGCAAGACGTTTGGAGAGCGCATCGGCGATGCCGACGTCGAACAGGATCTGGCTCTCCTTGCGGTAGTTGACGATATCCAGCATCTCGTAGGAGAGGCTGAACATCTTGTCGGCATAGCGAAACACCAGCTGACCCAGCTCGGTCGCCTCGAGGGAACGCCCTTTGCGCATCAGCAGCTTGCCGCCCAGGCGCTGCTCCAGCAGCTTGATCTGGCCGGTGACGGTCTGCGGCGTCAAGAAGAGGGCTTCCGCCGCTTGCGTGACGGAGCCCTTCTTCTGAGTCATCCAAAAATAGTAAAGATGGTTGTAGTTAAGGTGTGACATCCGATGGGGTTCCCGCGCTGCGCGGACTCCGGTAGCAACTGAGTTCAGCCGCCAGAATGTCATACATGTCGCTGATCGAGTCAACCTTGTTCGCGTCGAACTGCGCCTGCAGATGGGCCTTGAGGCGGGCCGGATCCGGCATCCGCTCCCCGCAATAACGCTTGTTGGACTGTTTGACCCGCTCGCCGGCCCGGCTGCTCAGCGCCCGCTCGGCGAAGGTCTCGCCAAACTGGGCCTTGGCCTGCCTGTCCCCCAGCATCAGGGCGCTGTCGACCACCCCGTTGAGGTAGGCCGAGCAGCCGGCCGAGGCCGCATCCTGCTGGCAATCCTGCAGACTGCCGGCCCAGGCCGTCTGGCTCAGCGCCAGCAAGGCCAGCCATCCTAGTCTTTTCATAACCCCTCCGTGCTTTGGTCGGCCTCCCGATTCGGGAGCGCCATGCGCAGGGCGAGATAACCGACGATCGCCGCCAGGGTCGATCCCACCAGGATCCCGAGGCGCGAATAGCTGCCGTAATCCAACCCGCCGTGCTCGAAGGCCAGCGAGGCGATGAACATCGACATGGTAAAGCCGATGCCGCACAGGATGCTGACCGCGAAGATCTGTTTGAAATTGACCCCGTTGGGCAATTGGGCAATGCCGAGCTTCACCGCCAGCCAGCTGATGGTAAACACCCCGAGCGGCTTGCCGATGAACAGCCCCAGCATGATGCCGAGCGGCACCGGGCTCAGCAGGGCGGAGAGACCAATCCCCTCCAGCGATACCCCGGCATTGGCAAAGGCGAACAGCGGCAGGATCAGGTAGGCACTCCAGGGGTGCAGGGCATGCTCCAGCTGCTTGAGCGGCGAGACATAGCGCTTGCCGTTGAGCGGGATCATGAAGCCCACTATGACCCCGGCCAGGGTCGCATGGACGCCCGATTTCAGCACCGCCACCCAGAGCACCAGCCCCACCAGCATGTAGAGGCTGATCCGATCCTCGCCGCGGCGGTTCATCCACAGCAGGGTCAGGGTCGCCAGGATGCCGATCGCCAGCGCCGTCAGCGACAGCTGCTGGGTGTAGAACAGCGCGATGATGATGATCACGCCCAAGTCATCCATGATGGCCAGCGCCAGCAGGAACACCTTGAGGCTGACCGGCACCCGCTTGCCCAGCAGCGCCATCACTCCGAGGGCGAAGGCGATGTCGGTGGCGGCGGGAATGGCCCAGCCGGCGCGCGCCACTTCATCCGAGTAGTTGAAGAAGGCATAGATGAGCGCGGGTGCCAGCATGCCGCCCACCGCGGCGATGGCCGGGAAGGTGGCCTGCACCCGGGAAGAGAGGGCCCCTTCCAGCATCTCGCGCTTCACCTCGAGGCCGACCAGCAGGAAGAAGACGGCCATGAAGCCATCGTTGATCCAGAGCAGCAGCGGCTTGTTGATGTCGAGGGCGGCGATGCGTACCTGCACCTGGGTATCGAGGAAGGCCTGATAGCTGCCGGCCAGGCCGCTGTTGGCCAGGATCATCGCCAGCATGGCCGCCATGATCAGAATTATTCCGGAGGCGGCCTCCAGCTTGAGGAACTTTTTGATTACGTCGCTCATGGTTAAATTATCCACAGTATTACTTTGTTTTGAGTCTATATCCCATAACAATTAATGGAAAATCGTTTCTTACTGCGAAATACAACGAGAAAACCGAAGGCAAAATCAAACATGCCTGCTATAAGCAGGTTTTCTCCCACACGAATATCACTCTAAGCCCAGTCATCAGAGTGAATATTCCGTGGCTTTTATGCATAAAAAAGGCGCCTCATGGGCGCCTTTCACATCAGATGGCGACGGGCGCCTTGATGCCGGGATGGGGGTCGTAACCCTCTATCTCGAAATCCTCGAATTGGTAGTCGAAGATGGAGTCCGGCTTGCGCTTGATCACCAGGGTCGGCAGCGGGCGCGGCTCGCGGGTGAGCTGCAGCGCGGTCTGCTCCATGTGGTTGGAGTAGAGGTGCACGTCACCACCGGTCCAGACGAAGTCGCCCACTTCCAGGTCACACTGCTGGGCCATCATGTGGGTCAGCAGGGCGTAGCTGGCGATGTTGAACGGCAGGCCGAGGAACACGTCACAGCTGCGCTGGTAGAGCTGGCAGGAGAGCTTGCCGTCGGCCACGTAGAACTGGAAGAAGGCGTGGCAGGGAGCCAGCGCCATCTTGTCCAGTTCGCCCACGTTCCAGGCGGAGACGATGATGCGGCGCGAATCCGGATTGTGCTTGATGTCGTCCACCGCCTTCTGGATCTGATCGATCACAGACCCGTCAGCCGCCGGCCAGGAGCGCCACTGGGCGCCGTAAACCGGCCCCAGATCGCCGTTCTCGTCGGCCCACTCGTCCCAGATGCTGACGCCGTGCTCTTTCAGGTAGGCGGTGTTGGTATCGCCGTTGAGAAACCACAGCAGCTCGTGAATGATGGAGCGCAGGTGGCACTTCTTGGTGGTGACCAGCGGGAAGCCTTCCGCCAGATTGAAGCGCATCTGATGGCCGAACAGGGAGACGGTGCCGGTACCGGTACGGTCGGATTTGACGGTCCCTTCATCGAGGATCTTCTGCATCAGGTCGAGATAGGCTCGCATTACTTTGCCTCCTTCAAGGTCTCACCAAACGGGTTCACAGCCACACAGGCAGGCTGCGGCAGGATCTTCTGTACCAGACCGAGATAGGCTCGCATTACTTTGCCTCCTTGACGCTGTTACCGAACAGCTGCGGCCGCTTGTAGGCAACCCAGATCATCAGGGCACCGATGATGATCATCGGGGTGGAGAGGATCTGGCCCATGCTGATCTCCTGGAAGTAGAGACCGAGCTGGCTGTCCGGCTGGCGCACGAACTCCACCAGGAAGCGGAACAGGCCGTAGAACAGCAGGAACATGCCGGAGATGGCGCCACGGGGCGGGTTCTTGCGCCAGAACAGGTTGAGGATGATGAACAGCACCACCCCTTCCAGCGCGAACTGATAGAGCTGGGATGGGTGGCGTGGCTCGGGACCTGCCTCCGGGAAGATGATGGCCCAGGGCACATCGGTGACCCGGCCCCACAGCTCACCGTTGAGGAAGTTGCCGATGCGACCGACGCCGAGGCCGAACGGAATGAGCGGTGCCACGAAGTCAGCCACGGTGAAGAAGTGGCGGTTGGTCTTGTGGGCAAACCAGACCATGGCGGTGATGACCCCGATCAGGCCGCCGTGGAACGACATGCCACCGGTCCAGATCTTGAACAGGTAGAGGGGATCGGCCAGGAACATGTCGAAGTTGTAGAACAGCACGTAACCGACCCGGCCACCCAGGATCACCCCGAGGAAGCCGTAAAACAGCAGGTCCGAGACCTCGTTGCGGGTCCAGCCACTGTTCGGCGCATCCGCGCGGCGCCCCGCCAGCCACATGGCAAATGCGAAACCAAACAGGTACATGAGACCATACCAGCGTACCGATAGTGGTCCCAAACTGAATGCTACGGGATCAATCTGCGAGAAAACCCAATATCCATCGTGCTGCATATGCGGCCCCAGTCATAAGAAAAGCCGCATTTTCCGATCATTCGTCAGCAGGGACAAGGCATGATTATCAATCAGTCTGTTTCGTTTTGTGACCGGCGCGCAGCAAACCGCCCAGGCCGTGCTCTTCCAGATAGCGGGCAAACAGGCCGCGCAGCACGTGCGGGTTGTCGTGCTTGAGGCCATCCGTCAGCAGCACCGTCAGTTCGCTCAGGGTGGACTGACGCAGCACGTACTTGATGCGGGCGATGTTGTGCGTGTTCATGCTGAAGCGGCGATAGCCCATGGCCAGCAGCAACAGCACCCCGACCGGATCACCGGCCAGCTCGCCACACACCGACACCGGCTTCTGGTAACGATGGGAGGCATCGACCAGCAGCTGCAGGGCGCGGATCACCGCCGGATGGAAGGCATCGTAGATGTTGGCGACCCTGGCGTTGTTGCGATCCACCGCCAGCAGGTACTGGGTCAGATCGTTGCTGCCCACCGACCAGAAATCGATGAGCGGCGCCATTTCGGGCAGGATGTAGAGGGCGGAAGGCACCTCGATCATCACCCCCAGGCTCGGGTAGCGGATCACCGCCTCACGGCTGGCCGCCTCTTCCGACACTTCTCGCCAGGCCTGATCCAGCAGGCGGCGGGAGGCCTTGATTTCGCTGACGCTGCTGATCATCGGCAGCATGATGGCCAGATTGTCCAGCCCTTCGCTGGCCCGCAGCATCGCCTTGAGCTGCACCAGGAACAGTTCGGGGTGATCCAGGGTGAGCCGGATCCCCCGCCAGCCAAGGAAGGGATTTTCCTCGACGATGGGGAAATAGGGCAGCTGCTTGTCGCCACCCACATCCAGGGTCCGCATGCAGACCGGCCGGTTGCGGTAGGTCTCCAGAATGCCGCGATAACGGGCGGTCTGTTCCCACTCGGAGGGGAAGCTGTCCTGCAGCATGAAGGGAATTTCGGTGCGATAGAGGCCGACCCCGTCCGCCAGCTGATTGAGGGATATTTCGGTGTCGGCACTGAGCCCGGCGTTGAGCAGCAGGGAGACAGGCACACCGTCGGCCGTCTCGGAGGGCTGGTTGTCGACGCTGCGCACCAGGGTATCGAGCGCCCGCTCTTCGCTCAGCAGCTGGCGGTACTCGGTCAGGATCACCTGATTGGGCTCGATGAAGAGATCGCCGCTGTAGCCATCGACCACCAGCATACGACCGCCGATGTCGCCAAGCGGCAGATCCACCCCCATGATGGCCGCCACCCCCATCGCACGAGCCAGAATGGCGGCGTGGGAGTTGGTGCCCCCCTTGAGCGACACCACCCCGGTCAGAAACTCGCGGGGGACTTCAGCCAGGATGGTGGCCGTCACCTCGTCGGCCACCAGTACCACCGGCTCGCCGATGGCGATATGCTCTGGCTCGTTTTGCACCAGCCGGCTGATGAGCCGCTGGGCAATGTCCTTCACATCGGTGGAGCGCTCCTGCAGGTAGGGATCCTTCATCCCCTTGAACTGATCGATCAGCCGGTCACTGATGAGCTTGACCGCCGATACCGCCGTCCAGTGCTCCTTGCTCACCTTGTTGCGAATGGGCTTGATGTAGCCCGGATCGTTCAGCAGATGCAGGTAGATGTCGAAGATGGCGACCGAGTCCTGGCTGTAGCTCTCGCGAAACCGCAGTGCCAGGCTCTCCAGATCGTGGCGCACCTCCTCCACCGCCACATTCAGCCGCTCCAGCTGTCTGGCGTGATCCTCATCCTTGCGCGGGGTGATGGAGTTGAGCTCCTTGCGCGGCCGCCACACCCAGGCCTTGGCCATGGCGATGCCGCTGGCACCGGCAATGCCACGCAGCGGCTTGCTCCAGTCGGTCTTCTGCAACCAGCCCTTGGCCTGGGCCTGGGCGATCCGGGCCGCCAGCTGGGCCGCCAGGGTCACCATGAAGGACTCTTCCCCCTCATCGAAGAGGCGGCTCTCCTTCTGCTGCACCACCAGAATGCCCACCACCTGACGCTGATGCATGATGGGGGCGCCGAGGAAGGAGCGAAACGCCTCTTCGGCCACATCGGGCAGGAACTTGAAGCTGGGATGGGAGGGGGCATCGGCCAGGTTGATCAGCTCTTCCCGCTGACCCACCAGACCGACGATGCCCTGCTCGAACGGCAGGGTGGCCTTGCCCACCGCCGACTCGGCCAGACCATCGGTCGCGGCCAGCCGGTAGCGGCGCATCTCGGGTTCTGAGACATAAACGGAACAGCAGTCCACCATCATGGCCAGCCGGGTCTGGCTGACCAGTGCCTGCAAGGCCAGCTCGAGGGTATTGGCCTCGGCCATGCTTTCGACGATGCGTCTGAGTTCCGTTAACAACTAATCTGTGCTCCTTAACGGGGGCGATTGCGCCGCCCATCCTTCTTGTTGACCTGAACAGCCGGCACCGGCATCGCCAGCGGGGCAAACTCCTTCATTACCCGTCGATAGACTTCCCGCTTGAAAGAGACGACCTGACGGACCGGATACCAGAAGCTGACCCAACGCCAGTCATCAAACTCGGGATGACCATGACAGCCGAACTGGATCCTGGACTCCCTGCCCGGATCCAGCTGCAGCAAGAACCATTTTTGTTTTTGGCCAATACAGACCGGTGAACTGTCCCAACGAACGAGGCGTTTGGGCAAGCGGTACTTCAGCCAGTTGCGACTGGTGGCCATGATGGTCACATCTTCGGGCTTGAGGCCTATCTCCTCATACAGCTCACGATACATGGCCTGCTCCGGCGTCTCACCATCATCAACCCCTCCCTGCGGAAACTGCCAGGAGTGCTGCCCATAGCGCTTAGCCCACAATACTTGTCCGTCACGGTTACAGATCACGATTCCGACATTGGGACGAAACCCGTCGCCATCTATCACGTGATCACCTTATAAAGGCTGAATCTATAAGGGGATTGTTCCACATTCACCTCGTGGCAGCAAACAGGGACTGCGATCCCCCACTCATGAATAACTTTCAATTTCAAGCCGACTTATAAACAAATCCAAGGATCAACTGGACCAAGTTGCCCACCCAGACTGTGCATAAGCCTGTGAGCAAGCAGGTATATACAGTAGTTTCATTTATCTGATCCAAACCAGGCGACAGCATACCCCATGTTGATAAAAACAGAATATGTATTTAAATACATGATGTTAAACAATCAATGCTGGATCAAGATCCATGTCTTTCACGGCCAGCGATCCGGGATCTCGATTGTGAACAAGTTCGACTGTTCAAAGATCCACCATGGCTATTTTATCCACAGGAGTGGCACACTATCTGCTCTGGAATCGCCGTTGAAATCGGTGCTGTTTCACATTTTTTTGTAACAATGAGCCAACTATTAGCACTTGCCGGCAGTTATCCAAGATTTCTGTGGATAACTGTGTGCAACAGCGCGAGCAAACCCTTGGACAACTATTTTGAGCCTGGATCCTGCTGGTCAATGACCGAGGGTATAGAGACAAATTTGTTTAAAATCATTATGATAAGTACTTACTCACAAAACAGCCCCCCCTGTGCATACCCCTGCCAGGATCGGTTATAAAAACAGCGATCCTCAGCGAGGATCAGAGTTGCTAGAATAATTCCCCTTTGCAGGAGTGAACCATGCCCACCAACCCCCAGTCCGAGCAGGAATTGCTGGCCCGCGCCTATGCCATGGCGGGCTTCACGCTGGCCCAGCTGGCCGCCACGGCCGACATCGCCGTGCCGGCGGATCTGCGTCGTGACAAGGGCTGGGTTGGTCAGCTGATCGAGTGGCAGCTAGGGGCCAGCGCTGGCAGCAAGCCCGAACAGGACTTCCCGGATCTTGGCATCGAACTCAAGACGATCCCCATCGATCCTCAGGGCAAACCGCTGGAGACGACCTTCGTCTGCGTGGCACCGCTGATCGGTGTCAGCGGCCAGCAGTGGGAACAATCCAATGTGCGCAACAAGCTCTCTCGCGTGCTCTGGATCCCGGTGGAGGGCAGCCGCGAGATCCCCATCGGTGAGCGCCGCATCGGTATGCCGCTGTTGTGGAGTCCGAATGAAGAGGAGGAGCGGCTGCTGCGCCAGGACTGGGAAGAGCTGATGGACATGATAGTGCTGGGAGAGGTGGAGCAGATCAGCGCCCGCCACGGCCAGGTGTTGCAACTGCGTCCCAAGGCGGCCAACAACAAGGCTCTGACCCGGGCCATCGGCCGCAATGGCCAGCCGATCATGACCCTGCCGCGCGGCTTTTACCTCAAGATAGGCTTTACCCACGGGCTGCTGCAGCGCCACTTTGCCCTGCCCGCTTGATCTCGGTTATCAACATCCTTGTCATAAAGTGATATAAAAATAGCCAGCAGCTATTTCTTCGCAATCAGGACAAGGAGGCGTCATGCCGATCAACAAGCAATTTCTCAAGTCTCGCCCCGAGGTCAAGGTGACCTTTGCCGTGGAAAAAGAGGCCGCAGGAGAGGCCGAGCAGGTGCTGTTGCTGGGGGAGTTCAGCCAGTGGCAACCCATCGAGCTCAAGCGGATGAAGAGCGGTGAGTTCAAGACCACCCTCAATCTGCCGACCGACGGTCCCGCTCATTTCGAGTATTGCTACCAGCTGGTGCAACCCAACGGGGAGACCCACTACGACAATGACTGGGCGGCGGATGACTACGTGCCCGGTCCCTTCGGACGCGACAACTCGGTGGTGCGGGTCAGCCAGCCAGGTTGAGCCGGCACACCCGGAAGCGGATACAAAAAAGGCTCGCCATTGGCGAGCCTTTTCACTACCTGTCGAGCTTTTCGCCGACATACCGACACCAATTCGAATCGAATTAGTTGAGCTTCTCTTTGATACGAGCAGCTTTGCCGGACAGGTTGCGCAGGTAGTACAGTTTGGCGCGGCGAACATCACCACGACGCTTCAGTTCTACACTGTGGATCAGCGGAGAGTGAGTCTGGAATACACGCTCAACACCTTCGCCGTTGGAGATCTTGCGAACGGTGAAAGCAGAGTGCAGACCGCGGTTACGCTTGGCAATAACGATGCCTTCGAAAGCCTGCAGACGCTCTTTACCACCTTCTTTAACACGAACTTGAACACGTACGGTGTCGCCCTGGGCAAAAGCCGGGATGTCGGTACGCAGTTGCTCTTGTTCAAGCTGCTGAATAATCTTGCTCATTGTCTTTCCTTACCTAGGATAAACTGAAAACTCTACTTAACGCTGTCACGCACTTCGCGGACATACTCGGCAAGAAGTGATTCTTGCTCGTCAGTCAGAGCTAGGTTGTTAATAAGTTCCGGCCTTCTCTGCCAGGTTCGTCCGAGCGATTGCTTGAGCCGCCAGCGCCGAATCACTTCGTGATTGCCGCTTGTCAGCGCCTCTGGCACCGCCAATCCATCCAACAACTCCGGCCGAGTGTAGTGGGGATGATCCAGCAGGCCATCCGTGAAGGAGTCCTGCTCGGCACTGGCCTGATCGCCCAAAACCCCAGGGACCAGACGCGAAACCGCATCGATCAGGGTCATGGCAGGCAACTCGCCACCACTTAACACGTAATCCCCGATAGACCACTCTTCGTCGACTTCGGTTTGTATCACGCGTTCATCGATACCTTCGTATCGACCGGCGACCAGAATCAGTTTCTGATTCGTCGCCAACTCGGTCACGCCCGCTTGAGTCAGCTTGCGTCCCTGAGGAGAGAGATAGATGACTTTCGCCCCGTCTCCCGCCGCTTGCTTGGCTGCATGAATCGCGTCACGCAGCGGCTGAACCATCATTAACATGCCGGGCCCACCACCATAAGGACGATCATCGACCGTACGGTGTTTGTCGTGGGTAAAGTCCCGGGGGTTCCAGCACTCAATCTGCAGCAGGCCACTCTTGACGGCCCGACCCGTTACCCCGTGCTCGGTAATGGCTCGGAACATTTCAGGGAAGAGGCTAATCACCCCAATCCACATAAGAAACCTCCGGCACCCGTGTTAGCGCGGGAAACTAGAAACCAGGATCCCAATCAACTTCGATTGTTCGAGCAGTCAGATCAATGTTCTTGATCACCTGCTCTTCCAGGAACGGAATCAACCGCTCCTTCGCACCAAAGGCATCTTTTACATTGGCCTCAACCACCAACACATCGTTGGAGCCGGTTTCCATCAATTCGGTCACCTTGCCCAGGTCGTATCCCTTGGTGGTCACTACCGAGCAACCAATCAGGTCACGCCAGTAGAACTCGCCCTCAGGCAACGCAGGCAACAGATCGGCGGCTACGCCAATCTCGACATTGGTCAATGCCAGGGCATCCTCGCGCACGTCGATACCATCGAGTTTGCAGATCAGACCCTTGTTGTGACGCTTCCAGGATGAAACCTGAATTTCACGCCACACCCCGTTCTGATTGATCAGCCAGGGGTTGTAATCGAAAATCGCTTCGGCAACATCGGTGAAGGAGTTCACTTTAAGCCAGCCCTTGATGCCGTAAACGGTACCCAGGGTGCCCAGAACTACAGGTTTTTCCACCTTAACTCCTTACCGTTTGGCTGATTAAGCAGCTTTGGCAGCGTCTTTGATCAGCTTGGCAACGCGGTCAGAAACAGCGGCACCAGTACCAACCCAATGCTCGATACGAGCCAGGTCCAGGTTCAGCTTTTCAGCGTTACCAGAAGCAACCGGGTTGAAGAAACCAACGCGCTCGATGAAACGACCGTCACGGGCGTTACGGCTGTCAGCAACTACTACCTGGTAGAACGGACGCTTTTTCGCGCCACCACGTTGTAAACGAATGGTTACCATATCGTCCTCATTAACATCTAATGAACAAGGCCCGCAAACACGCGGACCCTAGCTTAAAATAAGCCGCGTAATTCTACTTGGATTCGTAATAATTGCAACCAAGCCAGCCATTTTTTGCACAAGCGGCCCCATGAAAAGGGCCCACCCATGGTGAGCCCTTGACGTGTGCATGACGACCGGCAATCAGAAGGGGCCGCGGCCACCACCGAATCCCGGTGGCAGCATGTTCTTCATCTGCCCCATCATCTTGCGCATGCCACCCTTGCCGGACATCTTCTTCATCATCCGCTGCATCTCGGTGAACTGCTTGAGCAGCTTGTTTACGTCCTGCACCTGCATGCCCGAGCCTGCAGCGATACGACGCTTGCGAGAGCCCTTGATGAGGTCGGGATGGGCACGCTCCTTGGGCGTCATGGAGCTGATGATGGCCTCCATCCGCACGGTGAGCTTGTCATCCATCTGATCCTTGATGTTGTCCGGCAAGCCGGACATGCCCGGCAGCTTGTCGAGCATGCCCATCATGCCGCCCATGTTGCGCATCTGGGCCAGCTGCTCGCGGAAATCTTCCAGATCGAAGCCCTTGCCGCTCTTGACCTTGCTGGCCAGCTTGGCCGCCTTCTCTTTATCGACGTTGCGCTCCACCTCTTCGATGAGAGAGAGCACGTCGCCCATGCCGAGGATGCGGGAAGCCAGACGATCCGGGTGGAACGGCTCCAGCGCATCGGTCTTCTCGCCCATACCGATGAACTTGACCGGTTTGCCGGTGATGTGGCGCACCGACAAAGCGGCACCACCGCGGGCATCGCCGTCCGCCTTGGTGAGGATCACGCCGGTGAGCGGCAGCGCCTCGTTGAAGGCCTTGGCAGTGTTGGCGGCGTCCTGACCGGTCATGGCATCCACCACGAACAGGGTCTCGACCGGCTTGATGGTGGCGTGGAGATGCTTGATCTCGTCCATCATGTCGCTGTCGACGTGCAGGCGGCCGGCGGTATCGACGATCACCACGTCATAGAACTTCTTGCGTGCCTGATCGATGGCCGCATTGGCGATGTCGACCGGCTTCTGGCTGGCATCGCTCGGGAAGAAGTCCACACCGATGTCATTGGCCAGGGTTTCCAGCTGTTTGATCGCCGCCGGACGATAGACGTCGGCACTGACTACCAGCACCTTTTTCTTGCTGCGCTCTTTGAGCAGCTTGGCCAGCTTGCCGACCGTGGTAGTTTTACCGGCCCCCTGCAGACCAGCCATCAGGATGATGGCTGGCGGCTGGGCAGCCAGATTGAGCTGCTCGTTGGCCTCCCCCATCACCGAGACCAATTCGCCATGCACAATCTTGATGAAGGCCTGGCCCGGGCTCAGGGACTTGGCCACTTCCTGGCCAACCGCCCGCTCCTTGACGCGAGCCACGAAGTCACGCACCACCGGCAGGGCGACGTCCGCCTCGAGCAGCGCCATGCGAACTTCGCGCAAGGTCTCTTTGATGTTCTCTTCGGTCAGACGACCACGGCCGCTGACATTGCGCAGGGTGCGCGAGAGTCGTTCAGTCAAATTCTCAAACATGACGCATTCCGGTTCTTGGCGTAACAAATGGGGGCATTATACCTCAGCCGGCGCAATGAGGACGATTATTCGCCGCACACGACGGTGACCTGCCCCTCAAAAGGGCAGGTACAATGAACCCAGGCTGGTATTTCGGCCGGCGCCGGCGCGCCTTCTGGTGCGTGCCGCGGCGGCAGACTGCTGCCTATATATGGGCGGATCGGCGGCAGCACAACTGGCGAGCACATCTTGTGCAAGGTATACTGCCCTTCCTATTCCCAATCGCTTGCTCGACAACGACCCGGTTATGATCGTGATCTCTGTTCTGGCCCTGGCGTTCTATCTGCTGGCCATCATCGCCTCTCTGCACCTGCTGCTCAGTGCCAAACCAGTGGGACAAGCCCCCCTGTTTGCCTGCATCGGACTGGCCCTGATCGCCCATGGCACCGCCGTGGCCGGCGAAGTGCTGGTGACTCACTCCGGCCAGAATCTGAGCATGCTCAACGTAGCCTCGCTGGTCAGTCTCATCATCAGCTGCTTCATGACCTGCGTCACCCGCCGCTTCAACGGCTGGATCCTGCTGCCGGTGGTCTACAGCTTCTCGGCCCTGCTGCTGGCCGCCAGCGCCCTCATTCCCGGCCGCTACATCACCCATCTGGAGGCCCATCCCCAGCTGCTGCTGCACATCGGTCTGGCGCTGATGGCCTACTCGGTATTGATGATCGCCTGCCTGTTTGCGCTGCAGCTAGCCTGTCTGGACCGGCAGCTGAAGTCGCGCAAGATCAGCCAGCTGCCCGCCATGCCGCCCCTGATGACGGTGGAGAAGCGGCTGTTCCAGCTCATCTCGGCGGGTCTGTTCCTGCTAACTCTCTCCATTGCCTCCGGCCTGTTCTTCCTCGAAGACATGTTCGCCCAGGGCAAGTCCCACAAGGCCATCCTCTCGATCCTGGCCTGGTGCGTCTACGTGCTGCTGCTGTGGGGCCACCATACCCGTGGCTGGCGCGGTCGCAAGGTGATCACCCTGAGCCTGATCGGCAGCTTCATCCTGACTCTGGCCTATTTTGGCAGCCGCTTCGTCAAAGAAGTCTTGTTGAGCTGACCGCCACCCTTTTTATCACCCACTCCCACAGGAGCCCTTCTTGGACAGTATCTCAACGAGTACATTGCTGATTGTTCTCGTTATCTTGATCCTCTTGTCTGCTTTTTTCTCCAGTTCCGAAACCGGCATGATGTCCCTCAACCGCTACAAGTTGCGACATCTGGCCCAGACCAAACACAAGGCCGCCCGCCGGGTAGAAAAGCTGCTATCCCGCCCGGATCGCCTGCTGGGGCTGATCCTGATCGGCAACAACCTGGTCAACATCCTCGCCTCGGCCATCGCCACCATCGTCTGTATCCGCGTCTTCGGCGATCTCGGGGTGGCCATCGCCACCTTCGGCCTGACCCTGATCGTGCTGGTGTTTGGTGAAGTGACCCCCAAGACCCTGGCAGCCATGTTCCCGGAGAAGATTGCCTACCCGGCCTCCTGGGTGCTCAAGGGGCTGATGGTGCCGCTCTCGCCGCTGGTCTGGCTGATCAACGGCATCACCAGCGGCCTGCTCAAGCTGCTGCGGCTCAACCCCAGCAAGGATGACGCCCTCAATACCGAGGAGCTGCGCACCATCGTCAACGAGGCCGGCAGCCTCATCCCCCAGCGCCATCAGGAGATGCTGCTCAGCATTCTGGATCTGGACAAGATGACGGTGGAGCACATCATGGTGCCGCGCAGCGAGATCTACGCCATCGACATCAACGACGACTGGAAAACCATACTGCGCCAGCTGGCCCACTGTGCCCACACCAAGATCCTGCTCTATCGCGACAACATCGACGACGTGGTGGGCTTTCTGCACGCCCGCGACGCACTGCGGCTGATGGCCAGGGATCAGTTCAACAAGTCGAGCCTGCTGCGGGAGGTGGACGAGATCTACTTCATCCCGGAGGGAACGCCGCTCAACGTCCAGCTGGCTAAGTTCCAGCGCAACAAGGAGCGGATCGGCCTCATCGTTGACGAGTACGGCGACATTCAGGGACTGATCACTCTGGACGACATTCTGGAAGAAATAGTGGGCGACTTCACTACCTCCATGACCCCCGCTCCCAGCGACGAGATCCACCCCCAGCCGGACGGCACCTTCCTGGTGGAGGGCTCCGCCAGCATCCGCGAGCTGAACAAGGAGATGAGCTGGCAACTGCCCATCGACGGGCCCAGAACGCTCAATGGTGCCATCCTGGAATACCTGGAGGAGATCCCCCAGCCCAACATCAGTCTGCGGCTGGCCGGCTACCCCATCGAGATCCTGGAAGTGGAGAACAACATGGTGAAGATGGCGCGGATCATGCCTGATTTATACCGTAACGAGTCTGGCTTTGAAGATTGAAAAAAAGGCTGCCACTGGCAGCCTTTTTTCTTGCTCACTCGCTCTCCTCGTCCGGCTCCAGCACCAGAGTCGGGATCAATTCGCCAAATACCTTCTGCAGCTCGTCGCGATTGGCCAGCAGGTCTTGCAGGGTATAGCTGTCCATCACCGCCAGAAAGGCGTTCATCGCCTCCTTCAGGGCATTCTTCAGCAGACAGACCGAGACGATGTGGCAGGCCGGCGAGCCGCAATCTATCCCGTCCAGATTCCCTTCCAGCGCCCGGATCACCTGACCGATGTTGACGGTCTCCGGCGCACAAGCCATGCGGATCCCGCCATTCTTGCCGCGCTGGGACTGCAGATAGCCCAGTTTCACCAGCTGGTTCACCACCTTCACCATGTGATTGCGGGAGACGTCATACAAGGCGGAGACCTTGGCCACGCTCGACAATTCGCCCTCCGGCAGGGTCGCCAGATAGAGCAGGGCTCTCAATCCAAAATCGGTATAGCTAGTTAGTCTCATAGTGCCTGTGGCGCATCGCGCGGAAATTGATTATTGATTCAGATCAAATAAACATCTAGGATGCAGCTTATTAAGTGACATTTTAGATGTTCAATTAGCAAGGACCCCCTATGTTAGACCAAGCCACCATCGCCGTCATCAAAAGCACCATCCCTTTGCTCGAATCGGCGGGCCCCGCGCTCACCCAGCACTTCTACCAGCGCATGTTCAGCCATAACCCGGAACTGAAGGACATTTTCAACCTGGCGCACCAGCGCAGCGGCGGTCAGCCGCTGGCGTTGTTCAATGCGGTGGCGGCCTATGCCAAGAACATCGACAACCTGGGGGCACTGGCCGGGGCCGTGGAGCGTATCGCCCACAAGCACACGGGTTTCCTGATCCAGCCAGAACAATATCACATTGTAGGTAGTCATCTCTTGGCCACGCTCAAAGAATTGGGTGGAAGTGCGGTCACCGACGAGGTGCTGGATGCCTGGGGCAAGGCGTATGGTGTGCTCGCCAGCATCTTCATCGGCCGCGAGAGCGAGATTTATCAGGAGAAGGCGAGCCAGGCAGGTGGCTGGCAGGGTTCCCGCCCCTTCCTGATCAAGGAGAAGCGGCTCGAAAGCGAGCTCATCACCTCCTTCCTGCTGGCGCCGGTAGATGGCAAGCCGGTACTGGACTTCAAGCCGGGCCAGTACCTCAGCATCAAGCTGGTCCACCCCGAGCTGGAATATCAGGAGATCCGCCAGTACTCCCTCTCCGATGCCCCCAACGGCCAGCACTACCGCATCAGCGTCAAACGCGAGCCGCAGGGCCAGGTTTCCAACCTGCTGCACGATCATCTGCAAGCGGGTGACAAGATTGAGGTCATGCCCCCCACCGGCGATTTCTACCTGAAAGCCGATGGCCATACCCCGGTGGTGCTGCTCTCGGCCGGTGTGGGTGTCACGCCGATGATAAGCATGCTCAACCAGTTGCTGGCGAACGGCCATCAGGCCGACATCACCTGGCTGCACGCCTGTGAACAGGGTGCCGTACATGCCTTCAGGGAGGATATTCAGCAAAAATCCCGCCAAAACGCCAACCTGCTGAGCCGGGTCTGGTATCGGGAGCCCCAGGCCAGTGATGTGCAGGGCGAAGATTACGACTTTGCCGGCACCATGGACCTGACTGCAGTGAAGGAGCGCATCACGCCGCAGGCCCACTACTACTTCTGTGGTCCCGTCGGCTTCATGCAGGCAGTCAAGCAGCAGCTGATCGCGGCAGACATTCCGGCCGGCCAGCTCCATTACGAAGTTTTTGGTCCCCACCAAGATCTGTAAGGCGGGCTAATCACTATAACCAGATGAGGGGCCAGCCTGTCACGGCACGGCGGCCGGCACCTCCCGGCCCACGGATGCAGATCCGTGGGTCATTTTTTTGGCTCAGTGCATCGCCTTGGCGCGGGCGATGGCATTGGCCGGCATCCGGTTGCCGAGCCGGCTCAGCAGGCTGGTCGCCTTCTGGTGCAGCGCCTTGTCGCCGATCACCGTGCTGTGCAACCAGTGGTAGGCCTCTTCATAGTCGAGCGGGCTGCCCATTCCCTGCAGCAGCATCTCCACCCACTCTATCTGTGCCCGCTGGAAGCCCAGGCTGGCGGCCTCCCGCATCAGGGTCTCGGCCTTGAGCAGATCCTTTTGCACCAGCGTGCCTTTCCAGTAGTAACGGCCCAGTTGTTCCAGCGCCGGCGCCAATCCCTGATTGGCCGCCTCCCACATGAATTTGACCCCCAGCTCCGCGTTGGGCTTGATGCAGACCCCCCAGGCCAGCATGTCCCCCCACAGAAACTGATAGGCAGGCACCTTCATCACCTCGGCCCGCACCTCGATATCCTGGGTAAGCTGGCACCTGTCCTGCTTTACCTGCTGCAGGTGACGCCCCTGTTCAATCCAGTTGAGCAGCTCGTCCTGGCGATAGAGCGGCACCGCCTGCAGTGTGCCACTGTCCACATTCAGGCCGCTGCTGCTGCTCGGGGTGCTGGTCATGGGGCGGCTATTGGGTGAGCGCCCGCTATCCGTGGCGGCAGGTGCAGGAATGGGGGCCGCTGCCGGCGCATCGGCCGTCGCCGGGCTGGTCGATGGCGCAGCCGTGGTATCCGTGGCCGCCGGCACCGCGGCTGCAGCAGATGGGACCGCCGCCTCCGGTTGCGCCGGCGTACTGGCCGGTGCGGAGGCGGCCACGGCCCCGCTCGTCGCGGCGGCGGCAGAGGCGGAAGGCTCGGCCCCCTGCGCCTGGCTCGTCAGCAATGGGGGCGTCAGCAAACAGAGAAGGCCGACAAGGGTAATGGGTTTCATCATAAGGATCTCCTGCAGCACCCTGTTATCGGCAGCCGGCAGCATCCCCTTAGGCCGGCGCCGCCTGCATCCGTCACCATAACGACAAAGGGGAGCCGAAGCTCCCCTTGCTGTCCATCCGGACGCCTTACTTGACGAAGTCGACACCCAGCTGGATATCGGCTTTCAGAGTGGCCAGCATGCCATCCATCGCCTCTTGTTCGAAGGCGCTCAGCTTGCCGTAGTCCAGCACGGTTTCGACACCGTTCTTGCCAAGCAGGATGGGCTGCGCGAAGAAGGTGGCGTGTTTGCCGTCGCCTTCCACGTAGGCGCACTCAATGACGTTGGCTTCACCCTGCAGACCCTTGATGAGCGACAAGCCGAAACGGCAGGCAGCCTGGCCCATGGAGAGAGTAGCGGAACCGCCACCGGCCTTGGCTTCCACCACTTCGGTACCGGCGTTCTGGATACGCTTGGTCATGGCGGCCACTTCGTCGGCGGTGAAGCTGGCACCGTCGATCTGGGAGAGCAGCGGCAGAATGGTCACGCCACTGTGGCCACCGATCACGTTGACGCGCACCTTGTCGACGTTCAGACCCTTGGCCTCGGCCACGAAGGTCTCGGCACGGATCACGTCCAGGGTGGTGACACCAAACAGGCGACGCTTGTCATAGACACCGGCTTTCTTCAGCACTTCGGCCGCGATGGCGACCGTGGTGTTGACCGGGTTGGTGATGATGCCGATCAGCGCTTTCGGGCAGGAGGCCGCGCACTTTTCCACCAGGTTCTTGACGATGCCGGCGTTGATGTTGAACAGGTCGGAACGATCCATGCCGGGCTTGCGAGCCACGCCGGCGGAGATCAGCACGACATCGGCGCCGACCAGAGCCGGGCTCGGATCTTCACCGCAGAAACCTTTTACTTTCACGTCAGTCGGGATATGGCTCAGATCGACCGCCACGCCCGGGGTCACCGGAGCGATGTCATACAGGCTCAATTCGGAACCAGCAGGCAGACGGTTTTTCAACAGCAGAGCGAGGGCTTGGCCGATGCCACCGGCGGCACCCAGAACGGCAACTTTCATGATCAACTCCATGTTTAAGCGTAGGTTTAAGGTTGTTTCTTGTTGTGCGCCCAACCTTAAAGGATCCCCCCCTAAAAAACAATCTGATAACAGTTGTAATCACAGGTTCTGTGAGCCAATAAACAGGCGGCGAATAAAAATGGGGGGAAATGCAAAAAATTGGAGGGGAAGCACAGATTTCCTGCACTTCCCCTCACCATTAATAGGTAGATCTACCGACTTCAGCCCTGGAAGGCCAACGCCCTGCGTTCACACCAACGAAAACCAATTGTTAACAATCCGTTCATGGTCAGGTAGAGGGCACCGGCCACGGTGAACACCGCCAGGGTGTCATAGGTCTGGGCATTGAGGCGCTGAGCCAGCCCCATCACATCCATGATGGTGATGGTACTGGCGAGCGAACTCCCCTTGAGCACCAGGATCACCTCGTTGGAATAGGCGGGCACCAGCCGCCGGGCGGCGTGACGCACCTTCATCCACAAAGTCTGGCTAGCGGAGAAACCGAGTGCGCGGCAGGCCTCTACCTCACCGGCCGAGATGGCATCGAGCGCCCCCTTGAACAACCGGGTGGAGTAGGCGGCGGTATTAAAGCCGAGCGCCAGCACGGCGCAGAACCAGGGCTGCTTGAGCAGCGGCCAGAGCGGCCCCTCTTTGAGCCAGGCAAACTGGCCCGGCCCGTAGTAGATGAGGAAGATCTGGATCAGCAGCGGCGTGCCGGTGAAGATCAGCACCCACAGCTGCACCAGCTGGGTCGCCACCGGAATGCGACGCTCCAGCACCCAGGTCATGGCAGCCGCCATCAGCACCCCGAGCAGCAGGCTGAATGCCGTGAGTTGCAGGGTAATCGCCAGGCCACCCAGCAGGGTCATCAGGTAATCCTGCATGATCAGCCTCCGTAACGACGGGTGTAACGGGACGCCTGCTTCAAGCCAAACTCACTCACCAGGCTGATGGCCAGGTAGATGAGGGCCGCCGCGGCATACCAGGTGAAGGGTTGATAGGTGCTGGCCGAGGCCATCTGGGCCTGGCGCATCATCTCGTTCACCCCGATGAGGGAGACCAGTGCGGTGTCCTTGAGCAGCACCAACCACTGATTGCCGAGCCCCGGCAGGGCGTGCCGCCACGCCTGGGGCAGCACGATGCGAAAGAAGATGTGCCCCTTGCCAAGACCGAGCGCCAGCGCCGCCAACCGCTGCCCGGCGGGCACCGCATTGAGGGCAGCCCGCAGGGTCTGGGTGGCGTAGCTGGCGAACAGCAGGGAGAGCGCCAGCACGCCGCAGGCGAACGGGCTGAACTCCACGTACTCGCCGGTGATGAGGAACAGCACCTGGGTCGAGCCGAAGTAGATGAACAGCACCACCAGCAGCTCGGGCAGGCCACGAATGAGTGTGGTGAGTGTGGCCACCGGCCACACCAGAGCGCGCTGCTTGCTCAGTTCGGCGGCGCTGAACGCCAGCGCCAGCACCATGCCCCCGACCAGGGATGCCAAGGCCAGCCCGAGGGTCATCCAGGCTGCATCCAACAACAGGCTCAACATGGCTTAGTGCGCGAAATATTTGTCGTAGATCTTCTGATAGGTGCCGTTGGCCTTGATGTCGGCCAGCCCCTTGTTCAGCTGAGTCAGCAGCTCCTGATTACCCTTGGCCACCGCGATGCCAAAGCCGGTACCGAAGTACTTGGCGTCAGTCACCGGCGTGCCGATCACGGCATACTCCTTGTGCTGCTTGAGCCAGTCGGCGGCGACCGCGGTATCGGCAAACACGCCGTCGGTGCGGCCGTTCATCATGTCGAGGAAGGCGCTCTGGTAGCTGGCGTAGGGCACGGTCAGCAGACCCTTGCTCACCCAGTTGTCCACCAGATAGGACTGATGGGAAGTGCCGTTCTGCACGCCGACGGTCTTGTCCACCAGCTCTTCCGGCCCCTTGAAGGCGCCCTTCTTGGTCACGAACACGGCGGAGTTCTGGTAATAGATGTCGGAGAAATCAACCTGGGCGGCCCGCTCCGGGGTCACGTCCATGGCGGCGATGGCGGCGTCATAACGACGGAATTTCAGGCTGGGGATCAGGCTGTCGAAAGCCTGGTTGTGGAAGCTGCACTCCAGCTTGGCCTGTTCACAGATGGCGCGGGCAAGATCGATGTCAAAACCCTGGAACTCGTTCTTGTCGTCCAGGTATTCGAACGGCGCGTAGGTGGCCTCGGTGGCGAACTTGATCTCCTTGGCCAGCACCGAGGTGCTCAGCAGGCCCATGGCGGCGACCAGCAACAGACTCTTTTTCATGACAGCTTCCTTATCGATTTGAATATCAATGCATCAAGAATTCGGCAAACCGGCTGGTTTGCGGGGCTTGGAAAATGGCGGCGGAGCCGGCTTCGATGATCCGCCCCTTCTCCAGATAGATCACCTGGCTGGCCACCTTGCGGGCGAACTCCACCTCGTGGGTCACCACCACCTGGGTGATGCCGGTCTGGCCCAGGTTGCGGATGATCTCCGCCACTTCCTTGGTGATCTCGGGGTCGAGGGCCGCCGTCGGCTCGTCAAACAACAGCACCTGGGGGTCCATCATCAGGGTACGGGCGATGGCCACCCGCTGCTGCTGACCGCCAGACAGCCGCGCCGGCCAGGCGTCGCGCTTGTCGGCCAGTTGCAGCTGGGCCAGCAGATAGCCCCCCTTCTCCATGGCCGCCGCCTTGCTCATGCCGAGCAGCTTGACGGGGGCCTCGATGAGGTTCTCCATCACGGTGAGATGGGGCCACAGATTGTACTGCTGGAACACCATGCCCACCTTGCGCCGCAGCGCCTGGGTCTGGCGGTTGAACTCGGCGGTGGAGAGGCTGGACGGGAAAGAAAATTCACTTTCACCGATGCGCAGAATACCGGCATCCGGGGTGTCCAGCAGGTTCATCATGCGCAGCAGAGAACTCTTGCCGGCACCGCTCGGGCCCAGCAGCACCAAGGTCTCACCGGGAGCGGTCCGAAAGCTGACCTGTTGCAGTACCGGCACCTTGTGCCAGGATTTTTCGATACCGATTAATTCAATACCCATACAGCCCAATTGAATAAGTTTTCAAAATTTCGTCCTGATTCTAACGCTGGCATGGGTGGATGCAAGCTATATTTGAATCAATATGCAGAACAAGCGCCGCTTCCTTGCAAAAATAGGCATATGAATGCAAAATGGGCACGCTGTTCATATCTGCCGCCTGAGCGTGACAGGCAGCCAAACCTCCTCATTCGTGAGTCCAAGATGAAGCATAACGACAAGCAAGAAAAACTGGCCAAGGCCTTTAAAGCCTTGCTGAAAGAAGAACGATTTGGCTCCCAGGCAGAGATAGTGACTGCCCTGCAAGAGATGGGCTTCGAAAACATCAACCAGTCCAAGGTATCGCGCATGCTGAGCCGCTTCGGCGCCGTTCGCACCCGCAATGCCAAGATGGAGATGGTCTACTGCCTGCCGGTGGAACTGGGCGTGCCCACCACCTCCAGCCCGCTCAAGAACCTGGTGCTGGATGTCGACCACAACGGTGCCCTGGTGGTGATCCACACCAGCCCGGGTGCGGCCCAGCTGATCGCCCGCCTGCTCGACTCCCTCGGCAAGGCCGAAGGGATCCTCGGCACCATCGCTGGTGACGACACCATCTTCATCACCCCGACCAGCGACACCGACATCGAAGAGCTCTACCTCTCCGCCCTCGAGCTGTTCGAACAGACGCCGTAATGGTTGCCGCCGCGTCATCGCGGTCCCGCCAAAACGCAAAATCCCGGCCAAGGCCGGGATTTTTGTTATCTGCGGGTGGGCGAGCCTTATTTGCCCTGTGCCACCAGAAAATCTTCTGAAGGGGCGAAGAAGGCTGCGCCGGTCACCGCCCTGGTGAAGCGCAGCAGGTGATCGAAGTGACTGCCCTCCCCCTTGTACATGCTGGCCAGCATGGCGTTGAAGTGCTGCGGGGTGCGGCAGCAGGAGATGAAGTAGAGCCCCTGCTCTGTCATGGTGCCCCAGGGCATGCTCTGGCGCAGTATCTCCATGGACTCACCCTTTGGCGTCTTGAGGTTGACCCGCTTGATGTGGGCGGTCAGCGGCTTGTCGGCCGACTCGTACTCGATGTTGTCGACCTTGGTGCGACCGATAATGTCTTCCTGCTCCTTCAGTGCCAGCTTCTCCCAGTCGCTCATGGCATGGACCCAGCGCTGCACGTGGATGTAGGAGCCGCCGGCAAACTCGCCGCCGTCCAGCAGCGCCACTTCGGCGCGGTGCTCATCCTGCGGGTTCTCGGTGCCATCGACGAAACCGGTCAGATCGCGGCAGTCGAGGTTGCGAAAACCGCGCACCTCTTCTGCTAGCTCCACCAGCCCGGCCAGCAGGGCCATGACGCGCTGACCGGCGTGATGCAGCACATCGACCCGATCGGCGCGCAGTTGCACGAACAGATCGAACGGGGTGTTGGGGGCCTCCTGGCCGTTGGCGGATTGTGCCATGAAGCCGCGGAACTGGGGCGGACGGGCGGCAGGATAGAGGCCATCCCAGGCATCGGCACCGACGGCGACCAGACCGCTGAAGCCGGCAGCGGGGAAATCGGCGGCTACCGCCTCCCACAGGGCCGGCAACCTGGCCAGACGGGCCACCAGCTCGGCGGCGTCACCGGTGCGGTTGAACATCAGATAGAGGGCGTGCAGATTGGGCTCGGCACAGATCCCGGCTTGGGCTTTCATATATCTCTCCCCTGAACAGACATTGGCGATATGGGCGATTAGCGTTGCGCGATTATAAACCAGCGCGGTTCCAGTTCATTGATTTCACGACGATATCACGCGTTCAGGGTAAAGGGTCAAACAACACCAGCGCGTGGGGCGTCACCCTGACCCGCGCCCGCGCTCCCTCCAGCGGCTCGCCGATGCTCGCCTCCAGCCGCAGCTCGCCGCTCTCGAACAGCACCCGGCAGTGATGGCCGAGGAACTGCTGCTCCACCACCTTGAGCTCGCCATCTGCGGCGCTCTCCAGCAACAGTTGCTGTGGCCTGAGCATCAGTTGCAGCAGCTCACCCACGGCCCGGCCATGGGGCTCGCTGCCGCAGATGACCCCGAGCGCCGTGCGCACGCAGTGGCTGTCCACCACCTCGGCCGCCAGGTAATTGACCCCGCCGAGAAACTCCGCCACGAAGCGGTTCTGGGGGCGGCGATAGAGCTGCTCCGGCTGGCCCACCTGCTCGATGTGACCCGCGCGAAACAGCGCCAGTCGATCGGCGAAGGCAAAGGCCTCCTCCTTGCTGTGGCTGACGAAGATGGCGCCGATCCCTTGCTGCTTGAGCAGGGCGCGGATCTCCAGGATCAACTTCATCCGTACCTGGGTGTCGATGTTGGAGAAGGGTTCGTCCAGCAGCATCAGCCGCGGCTTGCACACCAGCGCCCGGGCAATCGCCACCCGCTGCTGCTGGCCACCGGAGAGTTGATGGGGATAGCGATCCCCCAGCCCCTGCAGATTGACCAGCGCCAGCGCCTCGTCCACCTGCTGCTGACGGGCACGGCGATCGAATTTGGTCAGACCGAAGCCGACGTTGTCGGCCACCGTCAGGTGGGGAAAAAGGGCGTAATCCTGAAAGATCATGCCGATGTTGCGCGCCTCGGGCGGCACGCTGGCACCGGGCCCGTCGAGCAGGGTATCGCCGAGGCGGATCGTGCCCTCCGCCAGCGGCAGCAGGCCAGCGATGGCCTTGAGCAGCGTGGTCTTGCCGCAGCCGCTCGCTCCCAGCAGGCAGACGATCTCGTTGTCAGCCACCGTCAGGGAGAGCTGCTCCAGCACATTGCGGCCGTTGTAACGGCAACTGACATTTTCAACCTGCAAACAGGACAAGGCTGACTTCCTCATATTCTTTTGAACCAGACCGACCGACGGCCGGACAACATTTCAAGGTTGGCGGGCTCAGTGCCCCGCCCCATCCAGGTTGCGGTTGACCCAGATCAGCGGCAACAGCCCCACCAGCACGATGACGATGGCGCCGAGCGCGCCGCGCTCCAGCATCTCGTCCGACACGAACTGGTAGACGTGGGTCGCCAGGGTATCGAAGTTGAACGGCCGCAGCAGCAGGGCGGCAGGCAGCTCCTTCATGGATTCGATGAACACCAGCATGGCACCGGCAAACAGGCCGCGCCGTACCAGAGGCAGGTGCACCCGCCGCAGCATGGCGCCATCCCCCTGCCCCAGAGAGCGAGCCGCCATATCGAGGCTGGGGGAGATCTTGCCCATGCTGCTCTCCACCGAGCCGATGGCGATGGCCACGAAGCGCACCAGATAGCCGAACACGATGGCGGTGATGGTACCGGTCAGCAGCAGCCCCGGCCCCTGACGCCCCAGCAACTCGGCCAGATCGTTGATGGCAAAGTCGAGGGCGGTGAGCGGTACCAGCACGCCGATGGCGAGCACGGTACCCGGCATGGCGTAACCCATGGCGGCGATGCGCAGCGGCAGCAGGCTCTTGACTCCGCCATCGAGACGACGACAGAAGCCAAGCAACAGGGCGATGCCCATGGCCAGCAGGGCGGTCAGCGCCGAGATAGCCAAGCTGTTGCCGGCAAAGCGGACGAACTCCGGCGTCCACGACAATTCGAAGTAGCGCACGCCGTAATCCAGCAAAATGACGAACGGCAGACCGAAGCCGGCCAGCACCAGCCCCCAGCACCAGAGCCCGGCCAGAGCGCGGCGAATCCCCTTGAGCGGGTAGCGCAGCGGCTGCTCATGACCCATCGACTTCTGGAACACCTGCTGCCGGCTGCGCGAGCGGCGCTCCAGCGCGATCAGCAGCACCACCGCCAGCAGCATCAGGCAGGAGAGTTTGGCAGCGGTAGCCAGACTGCCATAGCCGAGCCAGGTGTCGTAGACCGCCGTGGTCAGGGTATTGATGGCAAAGAAGTGGACGGTGGCAAAATCGGCCAACGTCTCCATCGCCACCAGCGACACAGCGACCATGATGGCCGGGCGTGCCAGCGGCAGGCTGAGGCGGCGAAAGCTCTGCCAGGGGGAGCAACCGAGCAGGCGGCTGGAGTGAATGAGGCTGACCGACTGTTCCAGAAAGGAGGCGCGGGTCAGCAGATAGACGTAGGGGAACAGCACCAGTGCCAGCACCCAGGCGGCGCCGCCGAGGGAGCGGATGGCCGGGAACCAGTAGTCGGCCGGCCCGCCCCAGCCAAACAGCTGCCGCAACCCCGCCTGCAGCGGGCCCGAGTAGTCGAGCAGGTCGGTGTAGACATAGGCGACGATATAGGAGGGCATGGCCATCGGCAGCATCAGCGCCCACTGCAGGGCCCGCCGCCCCGGCACCTGGCACATGGCCACCAGCCAGGCGGTCGGCACCCCGAACAGCAGGCTGAGCAGCACGACGCCGACCACCAGCCCCAGGGTATTGGCCAGATAGTCGAACAGCACGGTATCGGCGAGGTGGCCAAACAGATCTCCGTCGGCCGACAAGGCGGAGAAGACCAGAGCAAGCACCGGCAAAGCCAGCAGCAGGGCGCTGGCCCAGCTGCCGGTAATCCATCCAAAATTTTTCATGAGACCACAGAGGTTGATGGGGCCCTTGGCCCCATCTGAATTACAAGTCGAATTTCACTTCATCCAGCAGCTGCAAGGCGTCCTTGCGGTGCTTGGCGTAATCGCTGACCGGTAGCGCGTCAGACTTGAAGCTGCCCCAGGACTTGACCATAGCGGAAGGCTCGACCCCGGCCTTGACCGGATATTCGGCGTTCACGTCCGCATACATGTGCTGGGCGGTGTCGCCGGCCAGGAACTCCATCAGCTTCTGGGCCTCAACCTTGTTCTTGGCGTACTTGGTCATGGCCACGCCGCTCACGTTGACGTGGGCGCCGCGGTCAGCCTGGTTCGGGAAGTTGATGTAGACGGCATCGGCCCAAGCCTTCTGCGCCGGATCCTTCAACATGGCACCCAGGTAGTAGCTATTGCCGAGCGACAGGTCACAGATACCATCCTTGATCGCTTTGACCTGATCCCGGTCGTTGCCCTGCGGCTTGCGCGCCAGGTTGGCCTTGACCCCTTCCAGCCAGCTCTTGGTCTCGGTCATGCCGTGATGAGCGATCATGGAGGAGACCAGCGCCACATTGTACTCATGCTTGCCGCTGCGGGTGCAGATTTTTCCTTTGAATTCAGGCTTGGCCAGATCTTCGTAGCTGATGGTATCGAGCTTGCCGAGACGATCCTTGCTGGAATAGATGGCGCGCACCCGGGTGGTTAGCGCGAACCAGCGGTTGTCCGGATCGCGATAGATGGCGGGGATGTTCTCCTGCAGGATCTTGCTGTCCACCGGCTGCACCAGCCCCTTGTCCACCAGATCGGTCAGCCGGCTGATGTCGACGGTCAGCATCAGATCCGCCGGGGAGAGCTTGCCTTCCCGCTCCAGACGCTCGTTCAGCCCCTCTTTGGCGAACACCACGTTGACCTTGATGCCCGATTCTTTCTCGAACTGCTGGATGATGGGCTTGATCAGCTCATCCTGCCGGTTGGAGTAGACATTCACCTCCCCTGCCGCCAATGCCGACTGAGCCGCCAACGCAGAGAAAGCCAGTGCCAACATCTTCATTTTCATCATCCATTCCTTGAGTTGCTATATCGAGTGAGAACCATTGCTGTTTGCATTTTGCATTGAGCTCGACAGCCGGATCAAGAAATCCTGATGTGGCGGGATCACATATTTAAACCCTGTTCAAACAAAGGGGCCGGATAGAATCCTATCCGGCCCCACCATGGAGTCAATCAGCGACAACGTACCGATCATTCGCCCCATCCAGCGCGATCAGAGCGCCTCGTCGTCGCTCTCACCGGTCCGAATGCGCACGGCCTGCAGCAGGTCGTAGACGAAGATCTTGCCGTCACCGATCTTGCCGGTATAGGCAGCCTTGCAGATCGCCTCGATCACCCCTTCGACGTTGTCGTCGGCCGTCGCTATCTCCAGCTTTACCTTGGGCAGGAAGTCGACCTGATACTCGGCTCCCCGGTATAATTCGGTGTGCCCCTTCTGGCGGCCAAACCCTTTGACCTCGGACACGGTCAGACCCTCGACCCCCAGGTTGGCGATGGCCTCGCGCACGTCGTCTAACTTGAAGGGTTTGATAATCGCAGTAATCAGCTTCATCTGGTTGCTCCCAATCCATGGTATGTCATGAATGGGGAATCAATTCTTGTGCCAAGTCTTTTTATTGTTTAATTTCAAAAAGATAGCATTTAGGCCTGGAGCAGGACTCTCCCGGCATCACCAAGGGAGCGCATCTCGCCCCATTATGAGGCACCAAGCTGAGCCAGCCACAGCCGATGCACCAAACAAGAGCACCGCAGTATGTTAGTCATCTCCAACAGCGTTACCCTGCCCTGGCATGAACTGCAATTCCAGACCATGCGGGCACAGGGCAACGGTGGCCAGCACGTCAACAAGACCGACTCCGCCGTCTGGTTGCGCTTCGATTACCGCAACTCCCCCAGCCTCACCCCACTTTACAAGGAGGGGCTCGACAAGCTGAGCGACAGCCGAGTTCACGACGGCTTCATCATGATCCGGGTCGAGACCCACCGCAGCCAGGACATGAACCGCAAGGAGGCGATGAACCGTCTGGTGGAGCTGCTGAAGAAAGCGGCCTGGCGCCCCAAGGTCCGCCACGCCACCAAGCCGACCCGCAGCTCCCAGCGCAAGCGGGTCGATGCCAAGAAGCGCAAGGGGGAGATAAAATCGACCCGCGGCAAGCCGGTAGTGGACTAGCCGGGCCCTTGCCCAACGCCCGAGGATGACAGAATGAAATTCAGTTTTTGCGACAGCGCCCACGGCCCCCTGCTCATCGCCATCGACCGGGACGGGCTGCGCTATGTGGAGTTCGTGCTAGGCGAGCAGCCGGTGACCCCGACCGACGAATGGCAGCGCGACGATCAGGCGCTGGCCCCCTTCGTCGAACAGTTCGCGGCCTACTTCGCCGGTCGCCTGCGCCGCTTCGATCTGCCGCTGGCCGCCCGGGGCACCCCTTTTCAGCAATCGGTGTGGCGCGCCCTGGGCGACATTCCCTATGGCGAGACCGTCAGCTACCTCGAGATAGCCCAGGCCATCGGCAATCCCAAGGCGGTTCGCGCGGTGGGGGCGGCCAACGGGCGCAATCCGCTCAGCATCATAGTGCCCTGTCACCGGGTGATCGGCCGCAGCGGCGAGCTGACCGGTTATGCCGGCGGCATCCCCATCAAACGCTGGTTGCTGGCGCTGGAACAACAGACCGACGACAACTTTGCACTGGCCCCCTGACCCTATAACCAGTCAGTCCCATTGCGTTTAGCAAAATGAACATAGTATGAAGAATCGCCTCAGAAGGGCTTCAGACAGCATCAGGCATCATGGCTTCACACTTGGATGGCATGGCTCATCCCTCATTCAAGTGGCACCCATGTGACGCTTCCAATCTGTCTTTTTCCCCGCGCCTCCCTGAGGCGCTTTTTTTTGCCGGCAAGCGACCACAAAAAAGCCCGCCGAAGCGGGCTCTGACCGGAAGGTGCTAGCTCCAGGGTCAATCAGAGGGCGAGGAACAAGCCTGCCAGCGAGGCACTCATCAGGTTCGCCAGCACCCCCGCCAGGATGGCGCGCATGCCGTAACGGGCGATGAAGGATTTGCGCTCCGGCACCATGGCGCCCAGGCCACCGATCAGGATCGCCATGGAGGAGATGTTGGCGAAACCACACAGGGCAAAGGTGACGATGGCCTTGCTCGACTCGCTCAGAGTCTGATCCTGCACCAGGGCGATGAAGGCGACGAACTCGTTCACCACTATCTTGGTCCCGATCAGGGCGCCGGCAGCCTGAGCCTGTTCCCAGGGGATACCGATCAGCCAGGAGACGGGAGCAAACAGCCAGCCCAGGATGATCTGGAAGCTCAGCTCCAGCCCCACCAGGTCGCCGGCCCAGCCCAGCAGGCCGTTGAGCATGGCGATCACCCCGACGAACGCCAGCAGGGTGGCCCCCACGGCAACCGCGATGTTGAGGCCGGACATGGCGCCATCGGCGGCTGCTTCAATCACGTTGGTGGCGCGCGGGATCACCACGTCCTGATGATGGTCCTGCTCTTCGGCGGCAGGCGGCACCAGGATCTTGGCCATGGCCAGACCGGCCGGCGCCGACATGAAGGCCGCCGCGATCAGGTATTTCAGCTCGACCCCGATGCTGGCGTAACCCACCAAGGTACCGCCAGCTACCGAGGCGAGGCCGCAGCTCATCACCGCGAAGAACTGGGAATCCGACATCTTGGAGAGATAGGGTTTGACCACCAGCGGCGCCTCCACCATACCGACGAAGATGTTGGCGGTGGCGGAGAGGCTCTCGGCGCGGCCGGTGCCCAGCAGTTTCTGCAGGCCGCCGCCAAGCAGGGCGATCACTTTCGGCATCAGGCCGATGTGGTAGAGGATGGCGATCACCGCGGAGAAGAAGATGATGACCGGCAGCACGTTGAAGGCAAAGATGAAGCCCAGCTTGAACTTGGCCAGATCGCCGAACAGGAAGGCGATCCCCTCCTGACCGTAACCGATCACGCTGCTGACGCTTTCGCTTACCCCGTTCAGCACGTGCTGACCGGCGGGCAGCCAGAGCACCAGGCCGGCGAAAAGGATTTGCAGGCAGAGGGCCAGACCCACTGTTCGCAACGGGATACGACGACGATTATCAGAGCAGAGCGTGGCCACGGCCAGAATGCTCAGGATGCCGAGCAGGGCAATCATAGGGACTCCATCAGGTGGGACGAAAGATGGGCGCGGATTCTGCGCTCCCGGCCTCGCCACTGCAAGTCCACTTGGTTACAGCCCTGTTAGCAAAAACGTTTGCACGATACCGGTTGCGGCAACTGGCTGATTTGACTTGATTTTGGTTTCAAGCGAAAGCCAGTGTTCTTATATGGAAACGATTATTCCTCGGTGCCGGACAATTTGCCGCCGAGCCAGGGAGCCAGCCGCTGCTCCCAGTAGGGATTCGGACCGAAGCTCTCCTTGAGGAAGTCGATGAACAGCCGGATCTTGGGATCCAGGTGCTCGCGTCTGGCATAGACGGCGTGCACCGCCATCTTCTGGTTCGGCCGCCACTGGGGCAGCAGCGGGATCAGCTGGCCGGACTGCAACTCCTTGTCCAGCAGATAGTTGGCCACGTAGGCGATGCCGAGCCCGGCCAGGGCGGCGTCGCGCACCGCCTCCGCCAGATCCACCCGGTAGTTGCCGGCTACCTGCACCGTCTGGCGCTCCTTACCCTGGCGAAACGACCACTCGTGGTAGCGCCGCTCCCGGCTCTGATAGGTGATGCAGTTGTGCTGAGCCAGGTCTCTGGGGTGCAGCGGGGTGCCATGGCTCAGCAGATAGTCCGGCGAGGCCACCAGCACGAAGTGAATGTCCGCCAGCCGCTGCCCCACCAGGGCCTCGGGTTTGTCCTCGTAGGTGGTGATCCAGAGATCCAGCCCCTCATCCACCAGGTTGGTGCGGTGATCAAACAGCGAGACCTCCAGCTCCAGCTCGGGGTAGCGATCCTGAAACGCCTTGAGGCGCGGGATCACGTGCAGCCGGCCGAAAGACTGGCCCACCCCCAGATGCAGGATGCCGCTCACCTTGCCGCGCCGCTCCGCCACCATGGAGTCCGCCTCCAGCGCCACCGCCACCAGGGCGCGGCAGTGGCGGGCATACTCCTGGCCGAGCTCGGTGAGAGAGAAGCGGCGGGTAGTGCGCTGCACCAGCTGGGCACCGAGTTCGGTCTCCAGCTGGGCCAGCTGTTTGCTGATGTGGGATTTGGAGACCCCAAGCCGCCGGGCGGCCGCCGAGATGCCCTGTTCACGGACCAGGGCATCGAAGATCACCATTTGGGGCAGACGTTGCAGCACGGGATTACCAGAGAGAAGAGCGGGCCCCCATTATTCCAGAGCCGCCCGCCGCGGGGTAGCGCTAAAGGCCGAGCGCCCGTTTGACCTCTTTTTGCAGGGGATCGTCCGCCGGATTCTGGTTCGCGCCATAACTCGCGACCAGCTTGCCGTCACGCCCGATCAGGTATTTGTGAAAGTTCCAGCCCGGCGCTTCGCCCGCCGCCGTGGCCAACCCCCGGTAAAGCGGGCTGGCATCGGCCCCGCGCACGGCGATCCGGTTGAACATGGGGAAGGTCACCCCGTAATCGCGTCGGCAGACCGAGGCTGTCTTGCCCTCCTCCCCCGCCTCCTGCCAGAAGTCGTTGGAGGGGAAGCCGAGCACCACCAATCCCTTCTCCTTGTAGGTCTGGTAGAGCGTCTCCAGATCCCGGAACTGGCCGCGATAGCCGCAGTAGGAGGCGGTATTGACCACCAGCACCACCTTGCCCTCGGTCAGCTGGCAGAGGTTGTGGCGCTGGGTGCTGTTGAGCTCCCGCATCTCCACGTTGAAGTAGTCCGGGCAGGCGGCGACGGCCGCCCCGGCCCCGAGTGTCAGCAACAACATGATCCATTTCATCGAGCGACTCCTGTCAGGCAGATGAGTGACATACGCGCGGGCACGCCGGCCGGTTCACCCGCTCAATAGAGGGGGATGCCGGTGAGCATGCCGTGCCCCCAGAAGATCAACAGAGCCGTGAGCGCCAGCCCGGCCCCTACGCTGAGCCCGGTGCCATACCAGTTGGCCGCCGGACGGGGATGACGCTGCCAGTCCCGCACCGAAATCCAGACGATGCTCACCAGCGCCCACAGGCCGATGCCGCCAAACAGCACCAGGGAGCGGGCCTCGCTGTTGACCGCCAGGTGGGCACCGGCCCAGAGCAGGGTGCCGAGCAGCTGGGGATGCACCAGCCAGCGCCGCAGGTGATTGGGCCCCTGGCCGGAGCAGAACAGGATCAGGGCGATGGGCATGACCGCCATCATCAGGGTCGGTCCCCAGGCGGGCAGAAAATAGAGCGGCAGGGGGCTGGCGGTGCGCCAGCCGGCAATGATGCAGGCGATGGCGATGAACACCAGCAACGAGAAGAGTCCCTTGTAGCGATTCTCCCCCAGCCGCTCGCGCAAGCGGGCCCGATGGGAAGCTGCGAAGCAGGGATAGAGGTGGATCAGGGTAAACAGCAGTACCCCCAGGGTCAGCAAGATCATGGGTTGCTCCTTGTACTATGGGGGATCACTATGCCGCAAAGTCGGCGGCCAGAATACAGAAACCGCAGAAAAGCACAGGCTATACAGCAGGATAATGAAAAAAGCCGATCATCTGATCGGCAAGGTGTTTCGGGCAGACCTGCAGCGGTGCAGGTCGTCACCGCGACACGGGGCGAGGTTGGCCGGCGTCAGGCGCCGGCCAGAAGAGAGTCAGGGTCGCAGCAGATAGAGCGCCGCCACGTTGCGGGCCGTGAGCTGCAGGTTGGTGGTGGCGGTGGCCAGCGCCTCCGGCAGCGACATGGCGCGGTTGACCACGGCGAACACCGCATCCAGCCCGTGCTCGTGCACCACGCCGTAATCGTCGGTCAGGCAGCCCGCAATGCCGATCACCGGCTTGCCGAACTGCTTGGCGCAGCGTGCGACACCGATTGGCGTCTTGCCGTGGATGGTCTGGCTGTCGATGCGTCCCTCGCCGGTGATGACCAGATCCGCATCGGCCACCGCCTCGGCCAGTTTCAGTGCCTCGATGACGATCTGGATGCCGGGTTTGAGCTCTGCGCCGAGCAGACCCACCAGGGCCGCCCCCATGCCACCGGCGGCGCCCGCCCCCGCAATCTCCTTCACCTGCCTGCCAAGCGCCTGCTCGATGCAGTCGGCGTAGTGGGCCAGGTTGGCGTCCAGCTGCGCCACCATCGCGGGGGTCGCCCCCTTCTGCGGACCAAACACGGCGGAGGCCCCTTTCGGCCCGCACAGCGGGTTGTCCACGTCACAGGCCACCTCGATGGTGATCTTGGCGAGGCGCGAATCGAGCCCGCTCAGATCGATGGTGGCCAGCTCGGCCAGACCGGCGCCGCCCGGCGCGATGGGAGTGCCGTCGCGCTTGAGCAGCTTGCCGCCGAGCGCCTGGATCATGCCGGCACCGCCGTCATTGGTGGCGCTGCCGCCGATGCCGAGGATCAGATGCTTCACCCCCATGTCGAGGGCCGCCAGGATCAGCTCGCCGGTGCCGCTGCTCGAGGTGTGCAGCGGATTGCGCAGCTCAGGCGCCACCAGATGCAGGCCGGAGGCCGCCGCCATCTCGATGACGGCGCGCTCGCCATCCCCCAGCAGACCGACGAAGCCCTGTACCTTGTTGCCAAGGGGAGCGGTCACGTAGAAGGGCAGAATGCGGCCACCGGTGGCGTCCACCAGGGACTGCACTGTCCCCTCGCCGCCATCGGCCATCGGCAATTTGACGTAGGTGGCGTTCGGCAACACCTGCTTGAATCCGGCCTCGATGGCATCGGCCACCGCCATGGCGCTGAGGCTCTCCTTGAATGAATCGGGGGCGATAACAATTTTCATATCAATTCCTTAGGCGAGGCCAAACACGCCGAACATCAGGGTGGAGACGGCGGCAATGGTCAGACCGACCGCGGTTTCGTAGGGGATGAGCTTGAGCCGCTCACCCACGCCCATGTGGACGCTGCCACCGGTGGCATGGAAGAAGGAGCCGTGGGGCATGTGGTCGAACACGGTGGCACCGGCGTGGATCATGGCGGCCCCCGCCAGGCTGCTGATGCCGAGCTCTATCAGAGTGGAGCTGAACACGTTGGAGGCCACCACGGTACCGGCGGTGGTCGAGGCGGTCGCCAGCGACATCAGGGCACCCGAGATGGGGGCCAGCAGGTAGGAGGGCAGGCCGGAGGCGGTCAGGCCGCTGATCAGCACATCCTTGAGACCGGAGTTGGCGATGATGCCCGCCAGGGTACCGGTACCCAGCAGCATGATGGCCACCGGCGCCATGCGGGCCAGGCCCGAGACCGCAAACTGGTTCACCTTGCTGAACTTGCCCATCATCAGGGCGCCGACCAGGCCGCCGAGGGGCAGTGCAATGAGCGGGTCCACCACGATGCCGGCAATGGGGCGCAGGGCCAGCAGCAGGATGGCCACCAGCGGCGCACTGATGGCGGCGGCAAAGCCCGGCAGCTTGCTGCCATTGAAGCTCACCACCTCATCGGCGGCGACTTTGCTGCCCTTGTTGTTGAGGCGCTTCGCCAGCCAGTAGGCCATCACCAGCCCGAACAGGCCCGGGATGATGCCGGCCGCCATCACCGAGGTGAGCGGCAGGTGGAAGGCATCGGCTGCGGCGATGGCGTTGGGGTTGGGAGACATGACGTTGCCCGCCTTGCCGCCGCCGATCATCGCCAGCAGGATGGCCGCCTTGGAGAGGTCGGCACGGCGGGCGATGGCCAGCGCAATGGGGGCGACCGTGATGACGGCCACGTCCACGAACACGCCGACCGCAGTCAGGATCAGGGTCGCCAGCGCCAGTGCCAGCAGGGCGCGGGTCTCGCCCAGCTTCTTGACGATGGTTTCGGCGATGGTGGTGGCGGCGCCCGATTCGATCAGTACGCCGGCCAGCACGCCCGCCGCCAGGATCCTCATCACCGCCGTGGTGATCCCCTGGGCACCGCCGATCATCAGGGCGACGGTCTGGGTCAGATCGGCGCCGCCTATCAGGCCGCCGGCCAGGGCGCCGACGATCATGCCGTAAGCGGGCGGTACCTTCTTCAGGATCAGGAAGATGGCGATGGAGAGCGCGGCGAGAGCGCCAAGCGCGGATACAGGGATCATGACGGGCACCTTTCAAATGAGTGAGTGGTGGCCATTATGGTGATCCGGGATCGGAATGCTTTGGTCAAAAAAACAAATATCAGCTTTGTAAAACGTAACTTTCTGTATGAATGAACAAATCAACTGTCGAGGTTGAGCCCGAGATAGAGCAGAAACTTGTCATCTAACTTGTTGAAATTCAACCCGGTTATCTGCTCAATCCGGGTCAGCCGATAGCGCAGGGTATTGGGGTGGATGAACAGGGCTTCGGCGCAGGGATGCAGATCACAATCCTGCAAGAAATATTGGCGCAGCGTCTTCTGCAGCGTTCCCTTTGTGTCCTCCTGCGCCAGCTTGTGCAGCGGGGCCCGCAGCTGATCCGCCTGCCAGGAGTCCGCCAGACTGCCGAGCAGCACCGGCAGCCGATAATCCTCGAAGAAATAGACCTGCTTGCGCGGCGCCTGCCGCATGCCACGGCGCAAGGTGTCCCGCGCCGTCTGGTAGGAACGCGCCAGCCCGCCGGTGCCGGCGAAGTAATCACCCACCCCGATGCGCACCCGAAAGTGGGGAATGCGGGCCAGCAGCTGCTTGATGCGGCTGCGCTCCTGCGCCGACTGCCAGATGCCGTCGCTGAGCTGGGCCGGCTTGAGCACCACTATCTCGTCCAGGCCGTTGATGGCCACCAGGTTGTCCCGCTCCGGGTTTTCCAGCAGATGCACCAGCTCCCGCAGCCGGGCCGGGTCGGCCTCCTCCAGCGCCAGCACGGCCACCACCCGCGGCTGGGCCAGATCCAGCCCGAGGAAACGGGCCGCCTGCTGCAGCTGATCGTCCCGCCCTTCACCACGGATGAGCTGCAGTACCAGCTCCTCCTTGTGGCGCTTGTCCCACTGCAGCTGCTCGGTGAGCGCCGCCTGCTCCAGAATGAGCTCGGCGGTCATGCGCACCAGTTCGGCGTAAGCACGCACTTCGTCCGGATCGCCCGAGATGCCGATGACCCCGAGCAGCTCCCCCTGATAGGCGATGGGCAGGTTGATGCCGGGGCGTACCCCCTTGAGCTCGCGGGCGGTGGCGTCGCTGATCTCCACCACCCGGTTTTCGGTCAGCGCCAGCACGGCCCCCTCATGACGCTGATGGAGCCGCTCCGGGTTGCCGGACGCGATGATCAGGCCGTGCTCGTCCATCACGTTGACCGAAAAAGAGAGGATCTTCATCGCCCGGCTGACTATCTGCCGTGCGAGGGTGTCATTGAGCTGCATAGGTACTCCGCTGAACGAAACGGGAATAGCCTGAGGCGATGATGAGTCCCTGTGGCTCGTTCATCACGTTGGCCGAAGAAGAGAGGATCTTTATCGCCCGACTGACTCTCTGGCGCGCGAGGGTATCGTTTAGCTGCATCACATCTCCAAAGCGGGGGCCGGACCGACCACAAAGCGCCGGTAGCGGGGCAAAGATGCCACATCTTCAAGACAAGCGAGGGGGGGCTCGCTAGAATAGGCCACTTTACGCTATATGCGCCCCGCCATGGAGCAGGATTTGCCCTGCCCATGACGACTCACCCTTCCGCTATGGACTGAACTATGGATTATGAATTTCGCCGCGATCCGTTCGGCGGTTATCGCGCCCGGTTCTCCATGGGCCATGAGGCCATCGGCCAGTGGCTGATCGACGAAGTGGGCAAGGACGAGGATAAACTCGACGAGCTGTTCGCCATCATCGATCAGCTCTCCAGCCGGACTCGCGTCGAATACCGGCTGCTGGGCGGCGACTACTCCCTGCTGCTGACCCACGAGGAAGCCGAGGTGAAAGCCAACGTCCTCAATATCGAGCAGGATGAGGATCTCGACGATCTCGCCTACTACGATGATGAACAGCTGGCCATGTGCGGGCTGGAAGATTTTGCCCAGGTGCTCGGCTCCTGGCGCGCCTTTATCCGCAACGAGGATATGGGCTGATCGACCCCTCTGAAAAACGACATCGGGCAACCATGCCCCATTGCCTAACCAACAGGATTGACTATGTCTATTTACGATTTTGATGACGAACTGCCGGAAGACGAGCAGGAACAACCGAAAAAAGCCGCCCCTGCCAAGAAGAAAGGCAAGCAGGTGCTGAACACCCAGGTCAACCTGAGCCCGCGCGATGCCAGCCGTCTGAACGGTATGCACGTCGAAGCCATCGCCACCCTGGACGACGTCAGCCTGCCGAAGAACGTGATCTTCAAGGCTGGCCTGATCGCCCTGGGCGAGCTGGAAGCCAGCAAGCGTGCCGACATCATTGCCCGGGTGATCGCCGAATCCGGCCGCTGAGACGCCTTGTCACCCTTGCCAAAACCGGAGCCCAGCTCCGGTTTTTTTATGGCCGCGCGCCCTGGCAGCCAGCCGAACACGGGATCCGACCAGCTTATTAAGCCTTGTCTCATGGGATGTCCCATTGTTAAGGTGCGGGACTTTCATCGGCCTTGGAGACTCAATGTTACCTCTACCTGATTCACTCATCTGGGGAGCACTGGCGCTGGCCGTCTTGCTCTGTCTGGCCCGGCAACGGCTGCCCGGCTTCATCATGCTGGCCGTTGCCCTGCTGGCGGCCCTCGGCCTCGGCCACCTGAGCCCCATCGCCCTGCTGGCCAGCGCGGCGGGCCTGCTGCTGGCCTGGCGCACTCCCTCCCTGCCCCAGCCCTGGCGCGCCGTCGCCCTGGGCGCCGTGCTGCTGTGGGCGGTGGCGCTGATGCTGCACCTCATCCCCGGCTTCACCAACCTGAAGGTGCTGGATCAGGTGCAGGCCGGCCCCGCCAGCGTGCCGTTCAACATGTACCTCAACCTGGACAAGCCGCTGGTCTTCTTCGGCCTGCTGCTGGCCTGGCCCGCCCTGCTGGGCCCGGGCGGCGCCGTTCAGTGGCGCAGACTGGCACTGCTGCTGGTGCCGCTGGCGGCCCTGCTAGTCGCCGCCTGGCAGCTGGGGGCCCTCAAGCCCGAGGTGGGCCTGCCCAACTGGTGGTGGCTGTTTGCCCTCAACAACCTGCTGTTCACCTGCGTGGCGGAAGAGGCGCTGTTTCGCGGCTTCCTGCAGCAGGGGATCGCCGCACACAGCCGGCGCTGGCTTGGGGTGCTGGTGGCGAGCCTGCTGTTCGGCGCCGCCCATCTGGCCGGCGGCCCGCTGCTGGTGCTGTTCGCCGCGCTGGCGGGGGCCTGCTATGGCCTGGCGTTCCTGCTGAGCGGGCGCCTTAGCGTCGCCATCGCGATCCACTTCCTGTTCAACTTCGCCCACCTTGCCCTCTTTACCTACCCGCTGGCCAGCCGCTGATCCCGGGCGCCCCCTGCGGGGCGCCTGCAACCTCTGCCCCCCTTGGAGCATGCCGCCCACTCCTTTGCCATCCGCCTGCGCAGATGCACCTTTCATTTGCACTATTTAGCTAAGCGAGAGTGGCGATTAATTGACCCAAGCCAAGATAGCGCGCTTGCCGCCCCCTAGAATGGGCCGGTAACAATCACAAAAAATAAAAACAAATCTATCAGTTACTTGGCTCAATCAGGATGCACTCATGACCACAACCCAACGGGAGGGGGAGATACGTTTCCCCGACCACCTGTCACTGATCTCGACGACCGACCCCGCCAGCCACATCACCTACGCCAACCAGCACTTCTGTGATGTGGCCGGTTATCACCCCGCCGAAATGGAGGGGGTGCCCCACAATCTGGTACGCCACCCCGACATGCCCAAGGCCGCCTTTGCCGACATGTGGCAGCGGCTGCGCCAGGGCAAAAGCTGGATGGGGCTGGTGAAGAACCGCGCCAAGAGCGGCAAGTTCTACTGGGTCAACGCCTATGTCACCCCCATCCTCAACGAACAGCGACAGATCATCGAGTACCAGTCGGTGCGCACCCGCCCGAGCGAACACGACATCGCCTGGGCGGAGCAGCTCTACGCCCGCATCCGGGCCGGCAAGGCGCTGCCCTGGCTGAGCCGGCTCGCCCTCGAACCCGGTCTGCTCACCCTGCTGCTGTCAGGCGGCGCCCTGCTCACCCTGCTGGCGGCCATCATCAGCGGCAATCCGCTGTGGGGGGCGCCAGGCGCACTGGCCCTGCTGGCCCAGATGCTGCACGGCTGGCGCCTGCAGCAGCGGCTCAACCGGCTGGCCCGCACTGCCGGCGAAGAGATGGGCACCCCGCTTTGCCAGGTGCTCTACACCAGGCGGCGGGACACCCTGGCGGCCCTGGAGCTGGCGCTTCGCATGAAGCGGGCCGAGCTCAAGGCGGTGGTGGGGCGCAGCGCCGATACCAACCAGCAGATCCTGCAGGCCGCCGAGGATGACAGGGGTAATATCCAGACCATCGACATCCACCTGCAGCAGCAACGGGCCCAGAGCGAGCAGCTGGCCGCCGCCATCACCGAGCTCAGCCACTCCATTCGCGACGTGGCGAGCAACGCCCATCAGGCCAGCGAACTGGTGGGCGAGGTGCAGCAGGTCTCCGCCGAGGGGTTGCGGGCGCTGGCCACCACCCAGTCCTCTGTCGATCAGCTCCATCACGAGCTCGATGCCAACCACGCCGTGCTGGCCAGGCTGACCGGCGACAGCCAGAAGATCAGCGGGATCCTGGAGGTGATCAGCCAGATCGCCGATCAGACCAACCTGCTCTCCCTCAACGCGGCCATCGAGGCGGCGCGGGCCGGCGAGCAGGGGCGCGGTTTTGCGGTGGTGGCCGACGAGATCCGGGCGCTGGCCCAGAAGACCCGCAGCTCCACCGGCGAGATCAACGAGATGATCCAGGCGCTGCAGCAGACGACCCGTCAGCTGGCCGACGGCATGAGCCAGGGCGCCCAGACCTCGGACCGCTGCCAGCAGCACGTGGGGACCACCGCCGAGGTGCTCAACCAGATCAACCGTATGCTGGCCCGGGTCACCCATACCAGCGACGAGATTGCCCAGGCCGTCAGCCAGCAGGCGGATGTCACCAGCACCCTGGACAAGGGCATCCACCAGATCCATCAGCTGGCCAGCCACACCGCCGACAACAGCCGCCAGGCCCTCGACGGCATCACCCTGCTGGTGGAGCGGCTGCATGCCCTCTCCCGCCTGATCAACCAGTTCCAGCACTGACCGCCTTGCAGGGGCGTGCCGCCCGGCACGCCCGCTTCACCTCGTTTGTCCTGACCTCCCCCGTCCCTTTGGCCGTTGCCAACCCCATGGGTTAACACCTCCCCATATGGGGCCTTTCATTTATTTGTAACAAAAATGTAAATGAAATGACCTCTGTGCCCGCCATAACAGTCACTTTCCAGCGTGCCTCGACCAGAAGGACTTCATGATGCACAAACCCCTCAGTTATGCCGCCCTGCTGCTGGCCAGCCAGTTTCCGCTGCAGGCGCTGGCCGACACCGACGTCTACCTCACCAACAACAGCCCGGATCCGGTCCAGCTGGAGATCCGCCAGAGCGGCTCCGGCCAGCTGCAGGCTGGCAGCCAGTGGCTTCAGCACAGAACCGAGCTGGGCCCCTGGGAGAGCGCCATGGTGCTCAGCTTCAACCGCTACGAGGGGGTGAAGGCGGGCAAGAGCTATCTGTTCGAAACCCGGGTCACCACTCCCAGCGGCGACACCTATCGCCTCAACCAGAAGATGGAGGGCACCTGGTGGAACAGCACCCTGCAACACGGCGGCGAGACGCCGGCAGACAACTCCGGCTGGCAGAGCGATCGCGCCATCCACCGCCTGAGCGGGCCGCAGGAGCTGGCCTTTGCCGCCAAGTTCACCGGCCGCTACGACGATCTGCACTACATGCTGACTCCGCCCAGGCAGGTGGAGCAGCCCGAAGCTGACGAAGCCAGGTTGAAGGTGGCCAGCTACAACGTCTGGGCGCTGCCGGTGATCGCCGCCAGCATCGGCGAGCGGCTGGCGCTGCTGCCCGAGTACCTCAAGGGCTATGACGCCCTGCTGTTGCAGGAGGTGTTCGATGGCCGTCGCGAGGGCTTCCTGCAGGCACTGGCCAAGGAGTACCCGTACCAGACCAGGGTGCTCGACAAGCCGGGGGTCAACATCCACGACGGCGGCGTGGTGATCGTCAGCCGCTACCCCATAGTGCGCGAGGCCCAGCTGGTCTATCCCCAGTGCACCGGCACCGACTGCTTCGCCGACAAGGGGGTGATGTATGCGGAGGTGATCAAGGGGGGCAAGGCCTGGCACCTGTTCGCCACCCACACCGCCAGCTTCGACACCGACGAGGCGCGCCGGCTGCGCCAGATCCAGTTCGGCCAGATCCGCACCCTGGCCGCCAGCCTGAAGATCCCCGCCAGCGACACCGTCATCTACGGCGGCGACTTCAACGTCAACAAGCGCAAGTTTGCCGACGACTACGCCGGCATGCTGGCCAACCTCAACGCCGACGAGCCGGGTTATGGCGGCTACACCGAGGCCACCTTCGATCCCAGGATCAACCCCTATGCCGGCGGTCCGCTCTCCGGCGGTGCCAACGTGGAGTACCTCGACTATCTGGTGGTGAGCCGGGAATACGGCGCCGTGCGCCACAACCTCAACAGCGTCTGGATCCCGCGCAGCAGCGATGGCAGCCTCTGGCCCGCCAGCAACCTCTCCGATCACTTCCCGGTCAAGGGAGAGATCAGCCGATGAAGCGCCGCTACGGCTTGCTGGCACTGGCAGTGCTGGCCTTGTTGCTGCTCAACCTAAGCTGGCAGGAGGCGCCAACGCGGCCGGCACACACCGGCCAGCTCGCTCAGCCAGCCGCCGCAGCGTCGCCGCAGACACAGCCGGCACAGGCCCGCGCTAGCGGCCCGGTTGCCGCTACCACCGTGCCAGCCGGCCCAGCGCCTGCGCCTGCCAGCTGGCGCGAGCTGCCGGACGAGATGAACCGGCAGCTCGCCAGCGAGGTGAGCGACAGCGAGCAGCCGCTGGCCGAGCGGCTGGCCAATCTGGAGGCGATAGAGGCCCAATGGCTGAGCGAGGGGGAGAGCCTGTTTCGGCTGCAGGGGCGCTACGCCCTGGCACTCGAGCAGCTGGCGCAGGAGCACGAGCAACTGCCGCTGGCCGAGCGACTGGCCGCCCTCACCCGCTTGCAGGATGAGTGGGCGGCGGATCATCCGGATCTGGCGACTGAGCTGTTCAACCCGGCTGCCCGCTTGCAGCAGGCGCGCCAGCTGTGGGGGGACGAGGAACTGGCGACCCTGGCTCGCCACTTCCTGCCGGCCGGGCAGGCCGAAGCGACCGTGCAGTTTGCCGCCAGCCGACAACAGCAGCTGGCGCAGCGCAGCCACTACCAGCAGCAGCTGACCGAGCTGGAGCAGCAGCTGGCGGCCAGCCGGGGCAACATGGACGAGGCAAGCTGGCAGCAGCACAGGGAGGCGGTACTCGGCCAGTTTCGGCGCGACTTCTTCGCCCAGACGCCGGATCAGCCCTGAGCAGGCAACGGCCTGGGGCATCTGATCCTCACAAGAAAAAGGGCCCGTCAGGGCCCTTCGAATTTCACAGCCATCAGGCCAGCGGATAGCTGGCCGCCAGCCCGTTCTCGCAATGCCAGTTGGCCCACAGCTTGTTGTCGGTGCCCATCAGCAGGGTGGCGAAGTTGCGGGTACGCAGGTAGACGGGGGAGCCGAACGGCTTGATAAGCTCGGCGCGGATCAGCCGGTTCTCGTCGAGGTATTCGGCATCGTCGTTGGTCATAGCGAGGATCCCCATCCACTGGAACTGGGTGGGACAGGGGTGGACGATACCGGAGGAGACCAGCTGGTGCACATTGGTGACCCCTTCACGCTTGTCCTGAATGACGCCAAGGCAGCCCACGTGCACGTCACCGGAGAGGATCAGGGTCTTGCAGCCACGCCGGCTCTTGGCATTGTCCAGCAGCCGCATGATGAGCCGGGCCCGCTCCCCCTGATGATCCTTGGCCCGCCAGTGATCCTTGAGATCGTCGGTCAGCTCCTCCTCCCAGGGGGTGGCATCCAGCGCCGCCTCGGTGAAGGAGAAGTCGCGATAGACCACGGGCACCCCCGCCAACACCAGCAGGTGGCCCGCGTCGCAGGCGGCCAGCGCGTCGTTGATCTGATCCCACTGGGACGGGCTCATCACCTGAGCGCGGGTCCGATTGGCCCGGTTGTCCAGCGCCAGGATCTGGTAACCCCGAAAACTCAGCCGCCAGGAGTGGTGGCCCAGCTTGACCGGATCCAGCAGGGAGACGTTGGCAATGGAGCGCAGCTGGAACAGCCGGAAATAGCGGGACGCGGCGGCATAGATGACCCGATAGACGTCGCAGCCCTGCAGATTGTCCGGCGACTCGGGATAGCTGCCCCAGCCATCGAAGATGTCGTGGTCATCCCACATCATGGCGCTCGGGATCCGGGCCAGCAGGCGCGCCACCTCGGGCCGCCCCCACTGCTTGCAATAGAGATCGCAGTAGAAGCGATCGAGCTGCTCCTCCATGGTGCGAGTGGCCTTGCGTTTGACCTTCTCCGCCATGTCCAGCTCGTTCCAGGCCTTGAGGCTGGGCACCGTGGTCCAGAGGGAGTCGGCATAGACCTGATCGCCCCCCATCAGCAGCAGCGAGAAGGGGTGCGTGGCGTGCTCGGCGGCCAGCTTGTCCCACATCACATAGGGCTGCGGGGTGGAGGTGAGCAGCTTGAAGTCGGAAAAACCGTTGCAGGAGGCGTACCCGATGCGCACCCGCTCCACCGACCCAGGCAGATGAAACTGCCAGCGATCCTCACCGGCCAGATCCCGGGCGGGCTCCCCGTCCAGCAGGATCTGGTACTCCACGCTCGAACCCGCCTCGGCCGGGGTTGCCGTCCAGCTGACCCGCCAGAAGCCACCCCTGGGGGTATCCGCCTGCTTGCCGGCGGCCAGCAGGCTGCCGTTGATCCTGACCCCGGCGCCCTTGCAGTCAGGCCCCGCCAAAAAACAGATGCTGTATTGCGTCTCCGCTTCGAGCCCCAGCAGGGGCCCCATCACCAGACTCGCCATTGCCTATCCCTCCGTGGTTGAACCCATGGAGCATAGTGAAACGGGCGTCCTTTGGTACTGCCCAAGCGGGCAGGGCAGGTCAGCCCTTGCTCTTGAACTGTTTGGCGCTGCGTTTGGCCTGGGTGCGACGTTGTGATCACCTTGCTTGTCGCGAAACGGAGCAAGGCGGCAGCAATGACCTCAGCCCTTGCCCTTGAACTGTTTGGCGCTGCGTTTGGCCTGGGTACGACGATTGGCCTGCTTGTCGCGGGGGGCGCGCTTGCCCTCCCCGCTGGCTGGCTGATCGGTGACCGGGAAGTCGGCGAGCTCGGCCAGCGGTAGCTCGCGGCCGGTAAGGGTGCGGATCGCCGCCAGGGTGTCGACCTCGCCATGGCAGGTGAGCGAGATGGCGAGCCCGCTGCGGCCGGCCCGGGCGGTGCGGCCGATGCGGTGCACGTAGACGGGGGCGCTGGCGGGCAGATCCAGGTTGATCACCAGCGGCAGCGCCTCCACGTGAATGCCGCGCGCCATCAGGTCGGTGGCCACCAGCACCCGTACCTTGCCCGCCTTGAAGTCGCCGAGCGCCTGCTCGCGCACCGCCTGCTCCTTCTCGCCGTGCAGCGCCGCCACCATGATGCCCGCCTTGGCCAGCTTGCGGGCCACCCCGTCGGCGTCGTCCCGCGCGCTGATGAAGACCAGCACCTGCGGCCACTCGTGGGACTTGAGCAGGCTGATGAGCGCCGGCACCTTGCTGCTCTTGTTGACCAGATAGAGGCGCTCCTCGATGTCGTCGGCCACGCTGTTGCGGGGATCCGCCTCCACCCGCACCGGCTCGGTCAGCAGACCGGTCGCCAGCGCATCCAGCTCGGCTGGCAGGGTGGCCGAGAACAGCAGAGTCTGACGCTCGACCGGCATGGCATTCAGCAGCCACTGGATGTCGGGCCAGAAGCCCATCTCCAGCAGCCGATCCGCCTCGTCCAGCACCAGATGGCGCAGCTGGCTCAGTCCCAGCAGTTGCTGGGCCAGCAGGTCCCGCAGTCGCCCCGGGGTCGCCACCAGCAGTTGCGGCCCCAGCGCCAGTTCGGCCTGTTGCAGCGCCTGCGCCACCCCGCCGCACAGGGTCACCAGTCGCAGACCCAGCCCGGCGGCCGGCCCCTGCAGCGCCTCGCTCACCTGCACCGCCAGCTCGCGGGTCGGCACCAGCACCAGCCCCTGCACCCGATCGCAGGCCGGGTCCAGCCGCTGCAGCAGCGGCAGGCCGAACGCCAGGGTCTTGCCGCTGCCGGTGCGGGCCAGTGCCAGCAGATCCCGACCCGCCAGCGCGGCGGGAATGGCCAGTTGCTGCACCCGGGTCGGGCACTTGAGGTCGGCGGGCAGGGTCGCCAGCAGGGCGGGGGCGAGGGCAAGTTCATCAAAAGTCATGGGGCTACGCAGCTATCGACAGAATAGGGAGGTGGGGGCGAAGTCTAGTGAGCGGCCGACCATAAGTAAAATCCCATCCATCGCGGCCACTGGCCCACTCCCGGCCCGCCATGCGCAAAGCGGACCTGACTACACTTCAGGGAACCTCCCCCGGGGACATGACCAGACCATGACCAGACATCCCTCTCTGCTGCTGTTGTTGCTGCTCTGCCTGACGGGGCTGACCAGCCTCAGCCTCTCTCGCGCCGACACGGCGGCCGCCCCTGCCGCCAAACCGGTACGCATCCTCAACGCCCACCTCGGCGAGCTGCCGGGGCTCATCAACGCCGACAAGACCGGCCCCTTCGTCGATCTGGTGCGCGCCATCGATGAGCTCTACCCCGAGGTGAGCATCCGGATCACCATCTATCCCCTCGCCCGGGCCATGGCCGGGGTGATCGCCGGCACCGCCGATTTCAGCCTGCCCGCCATCCGCAATCTGCAGGATGCCGACCTGCTGCCCTATCGCTTCAGCACCCGCAGCTTCGGCAAGGTCACCCACGTGCTCTACAGCAATACCGACCACCTCATCACCCCCGACATGGCCTACGGCATAGTACCCACCAAGCGGGATCTGCTGATCGAGGCGACCCCCGGCTTTCTGCCCATTCCGCTGCAACGGTCGATGAGCATAGAGCAGTCCCTGCGCAAGCTCTCGCGCGGGCGCATCGACGCCTTCATCTGGGCCCAGGAGGAGGCCGACCTGATGCTGCGCCAGCTCAAGCTGACCAATGTCCATCGGGAACACCTGGGGGATTTCGAGGATGTCTTCATCATCGCCAAGGGGCCTGCCGGGGATGAAACGGATCGTTTCCTCGGTGAGGCGATCGACCGGCTCGCCGCCTCCGGCAAGCTGGCAGAGATCTACTCAAGGCTGCACCGCCCCTATGTCGAGTGGCAACCCCACCCGGAGCCACTACCCGCCAAAAACGTGACCAAATCCCCCTGACTGTTCCATAAAAAAATCCCGCCGGGGCCATGCCCCGGCGGGATTGTTGTCAGTCTGCCTGCTTACAGTACGGCCAGGGCGGCAGCGTAGTTCGGCTCGTCGGCGACTTCGGCTACCAGCTCGCTGTGCAGCACCTTGTTCTCTTCATCCAGCACCACGATGGCGCGGGCAGCCAGACCCACCAGCGGGCCGGAGGAGAAGGCCACGCCGTAGTCCTGCAGGAAGGCGGCACCACGCAGGGTGGAGAGGGTCACTACCTTGTCCAGCCCTTCGGCGCCGCAGAAGCGGGACTGGGCGAACGGCAGGTCGGCGGAGATGCACAGCACCACGGCGTTGTTCAGCGCGCTGGCCTGCTCGTTGAACTTGCGCACGGAAGTGGCGCAGGTCGGGGTATCGACGCTCGGGAAGATGTTCAGGATCTTGCGCTGACCGGCGAAGCTCGCCAGGGTCAGGTCGGAGAGATCCTTGGCCACCAGGGAAAACGGCTTGGCCTGCTCGCCGGCAACCGGGAAGTGACCGGCGACGGAGACGGGGTTGCCTTGCAGGGTAACGGAATTGCTCATGTTATGTCCTTGATTATCGAGGGAGGATCAGGCCCTCCAGTATAGGCCCGCCGGGCGGGGACAAACACCCGCCAACCACAGGGATATCACCTCTGCCGGCAGCCTGCAGCGAGGAGCGGGAGAAAGGGGCTTGACCTTGGACTTAACACCAAGGTTTACACTCGGCTCAGTTATCGAAGATCTCGCACCGGCGGGATCCATCCAAGAGGGACTCATCATGAGCAAATCCTGCTGCAGCCATCAACACGCCGCCGCTCCCATCAAGGCCGTCAGCAAGAGCGCTGCGCCCCAGGCCGAGCACCAGCACGACAGCCACTGCTGCGACCAGGCCGCACCGGTCAGCTGCTGCGCGAGTCAGGCCCCCCATGATCATCAGGATCATGCCGCCAGCGACGCTCCCGAGGGGGAAGAGCCCCCCAGAGGGGGTTGTTGCGCCACTCCACCGCCCGCCCATGCCCAGCATGCCCATGACGGGGAGCACGACCACCATGAGCATGCTGTCGTGGCAGAACCTCCGCTGGACGCCCCCGAGCAGAACAGCCGCCGCCACAGCTGGCAGGTGCTGGGGATGGACTGCCCCAGCTGCGCCCGCAAGATAGAGACCGCCGTCAGCCGGGTGAGCGGCGTGCAACAGGCCCGCGTGCTGTTTGCCACCGAGAAGCTGGTGGTGGATCTGGCCCCCGGCCTCTCCCCCGATCCCGTTACCGCCGCCGTGCTGGCCGCCGGCTTCCAGCTCAAGGGCGAGCGCAGCGGCAAGCAGGAGCCCGGCCGCGAGCGCGGCCCGCTGCAGACCCTGCTCGCCAAGTATTGGCAGCCGCTGTCGCTGGCCGGACTGATGCTGGTGGCGGCCCTGCTGCCGAGCCAGATCGGTCAGCCGCTGTTTACCCTGGCCACCCTCTGGGGGCTGTGGCCCATCTCCCGCAAGGCGTGGGCGCTGACCAAGAGCGGCTCCCCCTTCGCCATCGAGACCCTGATGACGGTCGCCGCCGTGGGGGCCCTGTTCCTCGGCGAAACCGCCGAAGCGGCCATGGTGCTGCTGCTGTTCATGCTGGGCGAACATCTGGAGGCCTACGCCGCCGGCCGCGCCCGAGCCGGAGTGACCGCCTTGATGGCGCTGGTGCCCGACAAGGCGCTGCGCATCCGCACCACTGCCGAGGGCGAAGTGCGGGAAGAAGTCGCTGCCGACCAGCTGCGTCCCGGTGACATCATCGAAATCGCCCCGGGTGCCCGCCTGGCCGCCGATGCCCGCCTGCTCGACGCCCTCGGTGCCTTTGACGAGAGCGCCCTGACCGGTGAATCGATCCCGGTGGAGCGCCGTCAGGGTGACAAGGTGCCCGCCGGCAGCCTGGCGGCGGATCGGGTGCTGCGCCTCGAGGTGGTGTCCGAGCCCGGCAACAACGCCATCGACCGCATCCTGCATCTCATCGAGGAGGCCGAGACCCAGCGCGCCCCCATCGAGCGCTTCATCGACCGCTTCAGCCGCTGGTATACCCCGGCCATGATGCTGGTCGCCCTGCTGGTGGTGCTGGTACCACCGCTCGCCTTCGGCCAGAGCTGGGACGAGTGGGTCTATCGCGGGCTGGCGCTGCTGCTGATCGGTTGCCCCTGCGCCCTGGTCATCTCCACCCCGGCGGCAGTCACCTCAGCGCTGGCGGCAGCCACCCGACAGGGGGCCCTCATCAAGGGGGGCGCCGCGCTGGAGCGCCTCGCCCACATCGATACCGTGGCCTTCGACAAGACCGGCACCCTGACCCTGGGCAAGCCGCAGCTGACCGAACTGGTGAGCCTCAATGGCCAGCCGGAGGCCGAACTGCTGGCACTGGCGGCAGCCATCGAGCAGGGCTCCCACCACCCGCTTGCTCGCGCCGTGGTGACGGCGGCCAGCGAACAGGGCCTCAGCCTCGCCGCGGCCCAGGAGCTGCGTGCCCTGCCCGGCATGGGCGTGGAAGGTCGCATCGACGGTACCCTCTGGCAGCTGCTGGCGCCGAGCCGGGTCGCCACCCTGGATGCCGCGATGCAGGCCCGGGTCGCCACCCTAGAGCAGCAAGGCAAGACGGTGGTGGTGCTCGGTCAGCCTGACGCCGCCCCGGCCGCTCTGCTAGCCCTGCGCGACCAGATCCGGCCAGAAGCGGCTGCGGCGCTGCAAGAGCTCAACCAGCTCGGCCTGCAGAGCATCATGCTGACCGGCGACAACCCCCGCGCCGCCGAGGCCATCGCCGGTGAGCTCGGCATGGGCTGGCGCGCCGGCCTGCTGCCGGAAGGCAAGGTCGATGAAATCGCCAAGCTCGGCCTCAGCCAGAAAGTCGCGATGATTGGCGATGGCATCAACGACGCGCCGGCCATGAAGCGGGCCAGCATCGGCATCGCCATGGGAGGCGGCACCGACGTGGCGCTGGAGACCGCCGATGCGGCGCTGACCCACAACCAGCTCGGCGGGGTCGCCGCCATGATCCGGCTCTCCCGTGCGGCACTGGCCAACATCCACCAGAACATAGCGCTGGCACTGGGGCTCAAGGCCATCTTCCTGGTCACCAGCCTGCTCGGCATCACCGGCCTGTGGATTGCGGTGCTGGCCGACACCGGTGCCACCGCACTGGTCACCGCCAACGCCCTGCGCCTGCTGCGCAAGCGCTAAGCCGGCCGTTGACGGCACAACCAACAGCCGCCCCCCAGTGGGCGGCTTTTTTATTGCCTCGCCCACAGCAAAGAAAAAGCGCGGCTGCCGGTCGGCAGTCGCGCTTTGCTTACTCTCTCGGAGTTATCCCACCCTTGGCGAGGTGGAATTCAACCCTGGGGTGCCGAGCCAGCCCCGGGCTCGATGGGAATGACTACTTGGCGCTGCACTCCTGGATCACCGCGGTACCGGCCTTGGTGCCGGCCGGGTCAACCTTCACCTGCACGCTCCACAGCCCCTGCGGCAAGGTGATGCTGTTGTTGGCGCTGCCCGGCTGGGAGAAGCCGATGGCATAACCCGTCTCCGCCGTCACCGCGCCGCCGCCGTTGAGCAGGTACTCCTTGCTCCAGTCCTCGTTGGCCACCTTGAACTCGGTGCTGCCGGTGTAGTTGAAGGCCGCCTGATAGATGGCCAGATCGCCGTCCATCCCCTTGTAGCTCAACTGGTACTGGGGCTGAGCGGCCCAGCCGGAGAGCTCGCCCTTGACGAACAGGTTGTAGCCGAGCGGATTGCCCGCCACCGTGTCCAGCACCTTGCAGCTCTGCACCGGCTCGGTGAAGCTGACGCTCAGGGTGGGCTTGTCCTTGTTCATGGCGGTAAACACGAACTTGTAGCTGCCCGCCTTGGCCAGATCGAGCCCGATGTTGCCGGTATCGCCGCCCTTGCAAAGGGTCAGCGGGGTGCCGACCACCAGCTTGTCACCCGCATTGCAGCTGCCGTAGTTGAGGGGACCCCAGCTGGCATCCGCGATCTTGACGTTGGTGGTGCCCAGCTTGTCGCTGCTCACCTCGGTGGTGAACTCGTACATGAAGTTGCTGCTGAAGGTCATCTGGTTGGTGTTGCCCCACTCATTGAGGAACCCCTTCAGATAGACGGCGGTATCACCAAACGGCGGTACCGTGCTCAGATCAGTCTTCTTGCCGACCGGCAGGCCAGTGCCCTGGGCACCGCTCTGCGGCTTGACGAACACCGCCGCCGACCAGGCCCCCAGGGTCAGGGTACCGCCATTGACGGCCGCATCGCGGGCGATGCTCTCGCCGCCGTGGTGGGCCGGGCTCAACTGCAGGCTGGTCAGGTCGATGGGCTGATCGTTGCCATCACGGAAGTCGCTGACGCTCTGGGGAGCATTGGTGGCGTTGATCATCACCACCAGACCGTCGATGGCCGGATCCAGATCCGCACCCGCATTGACGCCGTCATCCACCGTCATCACGATGAGGCCGGGCTCCTGATCCGGGCCGGTATTACGGAAGTCGACCCGCTTGATCACCTCGGCGCCGCTGCCCAGACGCAGCAGACGGGAGGATTGACGCAGCTCGGCCAGCTCCTGATAGAAGCCCACCATGGTCGCCATGTCGGCACCGCTCGGTTTGACGTGCTTGCCGAGCACCTGCTCGATCAGCGGATAGTTGTCGCCATCCTTGTCCTTGCGCGGCAGCCCCTTGTCGAAATTATTGTCATTTAAGCCGTAGTCGACCCGGTTGTACCAGTCACCCGAGTCGTAGCTGTCCCGCTCCATGGATTTGGAGCGCAGCAGCTCGACACCGGCGTGGGTGAAGGGAATGCCCTGCCCCAGCATGGCGGTGGCCAGCGACACCCCCTGCATCCGCACCAGATCGGCCCCTTGCGGCGCCTTGTAGATCAGGTTGTCGAACAGGGTCTGGTTGTCGTGCTTGTCGACGTAGTTCTGGATTTCGGTCGGATCCTGGGCATAGCCCGCCGGTTGACCGTTGTAGTCGATGTCGGAGCCCTTCTTCGGCATCCCGTCCTTGTCGGTCAGGATGAAGTCCTTGAGGTTGCCGGCCATGCCGAGGCGCACCAGATCGGCCTGATGCAGGGCAGTGGCGCGATCGACGCCATCCATCTCGTTGGCATCCACCAGGGCGCCGTTGCCAAAGCCCTGGGTCTTGCGAATGGTGTCGCCGCCGTCGAACGGACTGCCGCCGCGCACCGCATCCCGCAGCCGGTCGGAGAAGGAGCCGATGCCGGTGCCGGCCAGGTGTTTCTGGGTCGCCTGCACGAAGCGCTTGTCATCCTGCACCTCGCCGAAGTTCCAGCCCTCGCCGTAGAAGTACATCTCGGGGTTGACCTTCTTCACCGCGGCCAGCGCCTGCACCATCTGATCTTTCGGGTGATGGCCCATCAGGTCGAAGCGGAAGGCGTCGATCTTGTAGTCGCGGGCCCAGGTGACCAGGGAGTCATCCATCAGCTTGGCGAACATGGCGTGTTCCGGCGCCGTGTTGGAGCAGCAGGTGGAGTTCTCCACCGAGCCGGTCTCCGGATTGAGGCGCTGATAGTACCAGGGCACTATCTTGTCGAGCACCGACTTGGGCCCCAGGCCCGCCTCGTTGGTGTGGTTGTAGACCACGTCCATCACCACGTTCATGCCGATGTTCTGCTTGATGGCCTTGACCATTTCGCGGAACTCCAGGATGCGCTGGCTGCCCTCGGCATTGGTGGCGTAGGAGCCTTCCGGGGTGGTGTAGTGGTAGGGGTCATAGCCCCAGTTGAAGGAGTCGACACCACGCAGATAGCCGTAGAGCTCCTGCACCTGCGGGTTCTCCTTGCTGTCGCTTCCTTGCAGATCGCCGAGCACGGCCTCAATGGTCTGCCCGCTGCTGCAGTAGCCGGCGAACTTGGAGTTCTGCACCTCGGGGTTGACCTGGCACAGCTTGCCGAAGTCGTCGCTGATGTTGGCGACCTTGGCCGGATCCTCGTTGACGGTGGCGATGTCGAACACCGGCAGCAGGTGCAGGTGGCTGACGCCGCTCTTGGCCAGTGCCTGCAGGTGCTTGACCGGCGCCGTGTCGGTATCGGTCAGGCCGAGGAACTTGCCGCGGTGCTCGGCCGGGGTGGAGTCGTCGTTGCCGGTCAGATCGCGGACATGGGCCTCATAGATGGTGATGTCGGCCGGGTTCTGCTGGCTGTGGGGCGCCTTCAGGCTGTCCCACCCTTCCGGCTTGAGGGCCGGATCGTTGAGATCCACCACCTGGCTGAACTCGGAGTTCATCGCCAGGCTCAGGGAGTAGGGGTCGGTCACCTGATAGGATTCCAGCTTGCGGCTGACCGGGTGATAGACCTGGATGTCGTAGCGGTAGAACTTGCCCACCAGCTCGCTGCCGCCCTGCACGCTCCAGCTGCCGCTGGCCTCGTCCAGGGTCATGGTGCGCTCGCCGAGCGGCTTGTGTTGGCCGTCGAACAGCGCCAGCTTGACCGACTTGGCGGTCGGCGCCCACAGCCGGAAAGTGACATTGCCCCCCTCGACCACGGCGCCATAAGTCAGCTTGGTGGCCGCTTCGCTGTAGAGGGCATCGAGGGCACCGGCGCTCTGCACCAGGGTCGCCCCCTGCAGAATGCCGTCGGCATCGGTGCCGATGGCCACCAGCTCACCCTTGAGCAGCGGTTTGAGATCCTTGCCAGCCGGCAGGGCGAAGGCGGCGGCATCCTTCAGATGCGGATACTTGGCCTGTTGCTCGGCGGTCAGGCTGGTCGGAGTCAGGGTGATGTAGGGGAAGTCGAACACCCCTTCCGCGTTGGCCTTGATGGTGCCGGACTCGGTGTAATAGAGGCGCACATGGGGCTTGTCCTTGCCCCCCTGCCAGATCAGGGTGTTGCCGTCGATCAGGTGGGCACTGGCGCCCGCCACGCCGAAGGCGGCGGTGAAGGCCTCGGCGCGGCTGCCGAAGATCTCGTTCTTGCCGGCGACGATGGCCACGGTGCGGTCCGGGTGATCGCTGAAGACCACCTTCATGTCGCTGCCGGTCAGGTTGGCCAGATCGCCGTTGCGGGCGATGAAGTTGATGCAGCCTTCCAGCTTGCTGAGGGGCACCACCCAGCTCGGGCCGAAGCCGTCAGCCGCGGCCGGGGTGTTGACCTTGTCATCCCAGCCTGCGTTGAGGCCGCTCTCGGCGGTGGCGCTGCAGGCGTCGTTGTTCCACAGGTGCAGGCTGTAGTTGGCGAAGGGGCCAGTGACCCCGCGGGCCGCACTGGTCTGGGTATCCACCAGGGCGATCACCGCCTGATCGGGCCCGGCCACCAGTTGCTCGGCAGGGGGTTGCACATTGGGCAGACGGGCGACGGGGCCGTCCGTGGGGTCAGGGGTGGAGGGGGAGGAGCTGTTGTCATTGCAGCCGGACAAAAGCGCGAGCAGTGAGGCTGTTACCAGCGCCACTTTGGTCTTTTTCATATCCATTTTTTTATAATTCCCGGGCGTTGTTTCCCAAATCAGAGTGACCTGAATTGAACTTATGGTTGAGACGGTGATCTGATCACCAAATCCCTCTTC